>CAVBFK010000324.1:0-4699 GCA_963594395.1 Lachnospiraceae bacterium | reverse complement strand
ACGGAGTGCCATGGATTCCTCCGTTGCAAAGGCGACGTGAGGCGTCAGCAGGGTATTCGGTGCATGGAGCAGAGGCTCGTCTGCATTCAGCGGCGGCTCCTTGTCAAAGACATCAATGCCTGCACCGGCCAGCTTGCCGCTTTTCAGGGCGTTGGCCAAGGCAACGCTGTCTACCACGCCGCCGCGAGCCAGGTTCAGCAGGATCGCGCCGTCCTTCATCTTGCTGATGGTCTGCTCGTTCATCAGGTGATGGGTCGATGCATTCAGCGGGCAGTGAAGAGCCACAATGTCAGACTGCGCCAGCACTTCATCCAGCGTCATGCAGGGAACGCCGTCGACCTCGCCGCTTTGATGGGTGCGGCTGGTGCCAATCACCTTGCAGCCGAAAGCTTGACAGAGCTGAGCTGTCCGCTTGCCGATTTTGCCGAGGCCTACAATGCCAACGGTTTTGCCGCGAAGCTCACGGCCTACGAGCCCCGTCTTGTCCTTGCCGTTGCGGCAACGGTCTTCTACCTGCGGAACATTGCGCAGAAGGCTCAGCATCATTTCCAGGGCAAGCTCTGCCACGGCTTCATTGGAATAGCCGCTGGCGTTGCTGAGCAGGGCACCCTTTTGCTTCACGGTGGCCAGATCCACATGATCGACACCCGTGAAGGCAACGTCTACATACTGCAGATGTTCACAGGCGGCAAGTGCATCGTGGGGCATGGGCATGTTGGCTAGCATAACAACGTCTGCATCACGGATTTCGTCTGCAAGCGCGTGGACATCGGTGGTCTTCGGATAGCAAGCGAAGGTGTGGCCGGCATCGGTCAGGGGAGTCACATAATGCTGCAGCAGGGATTCAGGGATACCCAGGGATTCCGTCAAAACAATATGCATTGCAATCACCTCAAAAAGTGAAGATGAAAAGAACAGCCACTGCCAGGAACCTGACGGTGGCTGTCGTTTTACTTCTTGTGGAAGCTGATCTTGTTTTCCTTGCCATGGAGCAGACGGCCGATGTTTGCGTGATGGCGGAACAGGCAAAGCGCCAGCAGCACCACCGCCCAAAGAATGGTCAGCCAGTTGCCCCAGTTGGTGACCGCAATGATGATAGCAAACAGGGTCAGCATGAACATGGAGCCCAGGGAAACGTACTTGGTCAGATAGATCAGCAGAATGGTCAGCACGAAGCAGATCAGAGCGGGAATGGGGAAGCACACCAGCATCACGCCGCAGGAAGATGCAACGCCCTTGCCGCCCTTGAACTGAAAGAATACGGGCCAGTTGTGACCCAGGATAACGAGAATGCCGGCCAGCATAGCACCGTATCGGTTACCGGTAATCCACCAGCCAATGCCGCAGGCCAAGGCAGCCTTCATCGAGTCACCGATAAAAGTTACCAGGCCGTTTTTCACGCCCATGGTGCGCATGACGTTGGTGGCGCCGGTATTCTTACTGCCGACCTCGCGCAGGTTGGGACCGTGCTTGAAGTGTGCCACGGTCAAGCCCGTCGAGAAAGAACCGAGCAGGTAAGCAATCACAGCAACGATTACATACTGAAGCCAAACAGGCATCGGTTAACCCTCCTTTTTCTTCTCACGCAGGATGAAACGGATGGGCGTTCCAGTGAAATCGAAGGTCTTGCGGAAGAAGTTTTCCAGATACCGTTCATAGGCAAAGTGCATGAGTTCTTCATCATTAACAAAGAAGACGAACGTAGGCGGGCAGGTGCACTGCTGCGTAACATAATAGATGCGCAGACGGCGGCCGTTGGTAGCCGGGGGCTGGAGGGATGCTGTAGCATCTGCCAGCACATCGTTCAACAGGCCGGTAGGTACGCGCTTGCTGGCCTGTGCCCATACCTGGTTCACCATGTCCAGCACGGTGTTCACACGCTGGCCAGTCTTGGCGGAAAGGAACAACACAGGGGCGTAGTCCATGAACTTCAGGTCTTCCAGCACCTGCTTGCGGTACTTTTCCAACGTTCCGGTTTCCTTGTCAATGGCGTCCCACTTGTTGACAACGACCACCACGGCCTTGCCTTCTTCGTGAATCATGCCGGCGATCTTCGTATCCTGCTCGGTGACACCGTCGTTGGCATCAATGAGCATCAGCGCCACATCACAGCGGCGGATGGCGGCAATGGAGCGGAGCACGCTGTAGCGCTCCAGCGTTTCATCTTCCACGGCACGCTTGCGGCGAATGCCGGCGGTATCGATGATGTTGTACTCCGTGCCGTCATCGCCCGTAAAGCGGGTATCGATGGCATCACGGGTGGTGCCGGCAATGTTGGAGACCATGGTGCGCTCCTGTCCCAGCAGGCGGTTTACCAGGGAGCTTTTGCCGACGTTGGGGCGGCCAACCACGGCCAACTGCAGTACGTGATCGGCTTCTTCCATCTCGTCTTCATCGGCAGGGGGAAGATGCTTACAGATCTCGTCCAGCAGGTCGCCCAGACCCATCATGTTCACGGCGCTGATGGCATAGGGATCGCCGATGCCCAGCTCGTAGAATTCATACATGTTGTCATTCATGCTGATGTGGTCGATTTTGTTGACCACCAGAATGACAGGCTTGTGAGTCTTCCGCAGAAGATTAGCCACTTCGCGGTCGTCATCGGTCAAGCCGTCACGGCCGTCGGTGAAGAAGCAGATCACATCTGCCGTGTCCATGGCAATCTCAGCCTGGCGGCGCATCTGGCTCAACAGCACATCCTCACTGTGAGGATCAATGCCGCCGGTATCAATCAGGGTAAACTTGCGGGTCAGCCATTCCACATCTGCATAAACGCGGTCGCGGGTCACGCCGGGCGTGTCCTCCACGATGCTGATGCGCTGGCCCACCACCTTGTTAAAGAAGGTGGATTTGCCAACATTGGGGCGACCAACGATCGCCACAAGGGGTCTTGCCATCAGGTTTCCTCCATTCCACACAGGGCCTTCCAGAAGCCCTCGCCGGTATTCTCTACAATGCGCAGCGGCGCAGGGAGCGCCTGACGTGCCTCTTCCACGCTTGTTCCGTCAAGGAAAAGGTCGCCTTCGTTGCGGATCATATTCCGGCATATCATAATTTCGTCATAGTCTACATCCCGAAGCTGTTCAATCAGATCGCCGCCGGTAATCAAGCCCGTCACGGTGACCGATTCGCCGAAGAAATGATTCAGGATGGGGATGACATCAATCTGCGTTCCTTTGGGGGCATAGGTGTCAATCATCCGCCGGATGAAAGCCGCCACAGACGTTCCGCACGCGATGACGCGGCGCTTGGGGGATGGCACCTCACAGGGGAAGTCCTCCGAAGCGTAACGGATGTCTGTTTCAAACAGGCGCAACATGCCCACGCCGTTTTCCACCTGCGGATAGCCCTCGTACTCCTCATCTTCGGGAAGCGGAAGGCCACTCAGGCAGTAGAACTCATCGGACGGGAAGACGAAGCGCGTTCCCAGGCGGCGCAGGAAATCCTGCTGCATGGGGCGGATCATCTCCACCAACTGCCGTGCGGTTTCACGGTTGTAGGGCTCAACCTTGTCCAGACCCTCGCGCCACTTGGTGAGACCCACGGGCACCAGTGCCACACTTTGCGCGGCGGGACGCATACTCTCCAGATCTCGAAGCGTGCGAAGCAGAGCATCGCCATCATTCCATCCGGGGCAGAGCACCACCTGGCAGTGGTACCGCAGGCCGTGCTCCTTCAGCGTGCGCAGACGATCCATAATCTGCCCGGCGTTGGGGTTGCGCATCATGCGGCAGCGAATCTCCGGGTCAGTCACGTGCACCGAGATGTACAGCGGGCTGACACGGCGGCGCAGGATGCGGTCAAACTCCTTGTCATTCACATTGGTGAGGGTGACAAAGTTACCCATCATCAGCGACAGACGCCAGTCATCGTCCTTCACATACAGAGTGTCGCGCATGCCCGGGGGCATCTGGTCAATGAAGCAGAAGATGCAGTGATTGTGGCAGGGCCGCGGCTTTGAAATGATGGTCTGATCCAGCGTAATGCCCAGCGGCTCCCAGTCTTCCTTCTTGACATGGAGCACTTCACGCACGCCGTTTTCGTGCAGCACTTCCAGAGAAAGACGTTCCCGTGACGTCAGCGCCTGATAGTCGATCTGGTCGATCACAGGCTCACCGGAGATCTTCTCCAGCTGATCACCGGGCTTCAGGCCAATCCTTTCGGCAATGGATCCCGACGCAATGTGGGTAATGGTAGTTGCCAAGTCCAACGTCCTCTCTTTCTGCGGCGGCACATAAGCCTTCCACAACAGATACATTATGAACAATTACAAGCCAAAAGTCAAGAAAAGGGTGCAGGGAACGGGGGATTTGAGCGCATGGCGCATGACACTCATGCACCTTTCCCGTGCACATCACCAAAAAACACGAAAAAAGAGGGGAAGCGGCTCCTTGTGACGAATTGTTTCGATGTTATGTTTGCGCAATGCAAAAAATGAAATCCACGGAGGTTGGGACATGAGATCCATACGGAGATTTCTTTGCATGATTCCGCTGCTGCTTCTTTTCACCTTTGCGCAGGCAGAGGGAACGGAACTGGCCATCACCTGGTCGGGTGACTTGAAGGGCTACCAAGAGAATGCGCTGACCGTCACCTGCCCGGCGGCGGGCACACTGCACGTATCCGTCTATGATGCTTACAGCACCTACCGCCAGTGGGATACCCAGGTCACCGAAGGTGAAAACACCATGACTTGGGA
>CAVBFK010000323.1:0-6650 GCA_963594395.1 Lachnospiraceae bacterium | reverse complement strand
GGGTAGAAGTCTACCGTATCCTCTTCGATGCCTTCCAGCAGCTTCATGGTCAATTTGGTCATGCGGGCTTCGGTATAACGCATAGCAGCAGCGCCGTCACCGTCCACAGAGCCGAAGTTACCTTGACCATCCACTAGGGGATAACGAATGTTAAAGGGCTGTGCCAAGCGCACCATGGCATCATACACGGAGGAGTCGCCATGGGGATGGAATTTACCAAGCACGTCGCCGACCAGGCGGGCGCTCTTACGATAGGGCTTATCCGGGCTCATGCCCAGCTCGTTCATGTCATAAATAATGCGGCGATGCACGGGCTTCAGACCGTCCCGCACGTCAGGCAGGGCACGGTCCACAATGACCGCCATGGCGTAGGAAATGAAGGAGCGCTTCATCTCCTGTTCCAGATTCACCGGGATCAGCTTATCCTGTATACTGCTCATTCTTTTTCTCCATCAGCTATTCAATGATGCAAAGCGATTTCGTTGGGATCTCTTCCGTGTCAGACGTCCAGATCCTTCACCAGGTCGCTGTTTTCCTGGATGAACTGGCGGCGAGGCTCAACCTGATCGCCCATCAGCAGGGTGAAGATTTCATCGGCCGCCATGGCATCCTCGGGGGTGATCTGCATCATGGTGCGGGTTTCAGGGTTCATGGTGGTGGTCCACAGCTGCTCACTGCTCATTTCGCCCAGACCCTTATAGCGCTGGATTTCAGGCTTGGGGTCGCGGCCGACTTCGTCCAGCACGCGCTGCAGCTCGTCATCATCATACACGTAGCGCTCCATCTTGCCCTTGGTCACCTTGTACAGGGGCGGCATGGCAGCGTACACATAGCCCTTCTCAATGAGGGGACGCATGAAGCGATAGAAGAAGGTAAGCATCAGGATGCGGATATGGGCGCCGTCAACATCAGCATCGGTCATGCAGACAATGCGGTGATAGCGCAGCTTGCTCTCATCGAAATTATCGCCGAAGCCGCAACCGAAGGCCGTGATCATGCTACGGATTTCCTGATTGTCCAGTGCCTTATCCTGCCGGGTCTTTTCCACATTCAGGATCTTACCGCGAAGAGGCAGGATGGCCTGGAAGTGACGGTCGCGTCCGTCCTTGGCACTGCCGCCTGCGCTGTCGCCCTCCACCAGGAAGATTTCGCACTTGCTGGCGTCTCTTTCGGAGCAGTCTGCCAGCTTGCCGGGCAGGGAGGCAGATTCCAGCACCGTCTTGCGGCGGGTGGCTTCACGGGCCTTTCGGGCGGCTTCACGGGCACGCTGGGCGCTAACGCAGCGATCCAGGATGGCACGTGCCACCGGAGGATTCTCCTCCAGATAATCGGTCAATTCAGAGGTCAGCAGCGTATCCACCGCCGGACGTGCCTGGGCAGAACCCAGCTTGGACTTGGTCTGGCTCTCGAACTGCGGATCCTCCATCTTGATGGAAACGATGGCCGTCAGGCTCTCGCGCACGTCCTCGCCCTTCAGGTTCGGCTCGGAATCGCGGAGGAGCTTATACTTGCGGCCGTAATCGTTAATAGCACGGGTCAGGGCGGTATTGAAGCCCTGCAGATGCGTGCCGCCGTCGGGGGTGGCAATGTTGTTAACGAAGGAATAGATGCACTCCTGATAGTTCTCGTCGCTGGTGTACTGCATGGCGACTTCTACCAGAATGCCGTCCTTAATGCCCTCGGTATAAATGGGTTCCGGGAAAAGCACCGACTTGTTGCGGTTTAGGTGCTTCACAAACTCGCGCAGACCGCCCTCATAGCAGAAATCCTTCTCCACGGGTTCTTCGCCGCGTTCATCGCGGAACACAATGCGGATGCCCTTGTTCAGGTAGGCCATTTCCCGCAGACGGCGGCGCAGGATATCCTGGTCGAAATCGCCGGTGTCGAAAATGCCGTCAGGGTTCTCCTCCGTGCGCACATCCGGCAAGAAGGAGATGGTGGTGCCCGTACGGTCGGTTTCACCGATGACCTTCAGGTCATACAGGTACTTGCCGCGCTCGTACTCCTGCTGATAAATTTTTCCGCCCTGGTACACCGTCACCGTCAGGTGCTTGGAAAGGGCGTTCACCACGGAAGCGCCCACACCGTGCAGGCCGCCGGAAACCTTGTATCCGCCGCTGCCGAACTTACCGCCGGCATGGAGCACCGTCAGGCAAACTTCTACTGCGGGGCGGTGCATTTTGGGATGAATGCCCACAGGGAAGCCGCGGCCGTCATCCTTCACAGTAACACTGCCGTCCTTGTGCAGCGTCACGTCGATGCGCTTGCAGTAGCCTGCCAGTGCCTCGTCAATGGAGTTGTCCACAATCTCGTATACCAGGTGATGGAGTCCGCGGGCGTCCGTAGAACCGATATACATGCCGGGGCGCTTACGGACGGCTTCCAGGCCTTCCAGCACCTGAATCTCATTTTCGTCATACGCCTGGGTCACAACAGTTGCTTGCTCGATCTGCTGTTCCAATTGTTCCTGATCGTCAGTCATAAAGCACCTCGTTCTTCTGCGATCTGCATGGAAAGCTCCATGCGGCTGCGCAGGGTTCTGAGCCCCACACAGGAAAAATAGCCAAGGGTCCGCCCGTCCTCCGCGGTATACAGCACCAGCGTCTTCGGACGCGAGCCTAGGGAGCGGCACCATCCGCTCTCCTGAAGATGCTGAACCATGGATGCGGTATCGTTCGTCATTGGCGAAAGGAGGTCAATCATGGCCACGACCTGCTCCAGGCGGATCGTCGCCCCTTGCCCCAAATAAAGCGGCATGTGAAGGCCTCCGTTTCTGCAGAGAAAGCATAGATTTTCTGCCTCTCTAACAGAACTATTATACCGTATTTTGCCCCAAAAGAAAAGTGTTTTCCTTCATTATATATGTTTTTCGCGGAGTGTTTTCTACCGAAATATCCATCTGAAATGGAAAATGAACTTTTTGTGAAAAAAATTTGGAAACCCACTTGCAATGTTCGTAAAAATAGTGTACAATGAGCTTGTTTCTTCAAAGAATGTTCGTGTTTATGGAGGCGCTCATGGAAGAGCTCAAAGAGGCAATCCGCAAACGTGGTTTGGTTGTCGGCGACGATATTGTAAAGGTGGATTCTTTCCTGAACCACCGCATTGATGTGGATCTTTCCACCAAGATGGGTCAGGCATTCCGTGAAGCCTTCAAGGACGAGATTGTGGACTGCATCCTCACGGTGGAAGCCAGCGGCATTGCTGTGGCCATTACCACCGCCCAGGCTTTCGGCAATGTGCCCGTGATCTTCGCCAAGAAGGGCGATCACCGGAATGTCGGCTCTGACGTGTACACCGCCGATGTGTACTCCTTCACCCACGGCCAGCTGAACACCGTGCGTGTCAGCCGCAAGTATCTGCCTGCCGGCTCCCGGGTGCTGATCATTGATGACTTTCTTGCCAACGGCGAGGCCATCGAGGGTCTGCGCAGCATCGTTGAACAGGCAAACTGCACGCTGGTCGGCGCAGGCGTCTGCGTGGAAAAAGGCTTCCAGCCCGGCGGCAAGAAGCTCCGCCAGGAAGGCGTGAAGGTTGTTTCCCTTGCAATCGTCGACGCGATTGAGAACGGCAAGCCCGTCCTCCGCGACGATTGAAATACAACGTTATCCTAACGACTTGCAATCGGAGGAGAAAGACACATGAAGAAGATCCTGGCTCTGGTTCTCTGCCTGATGCTGACCCTGGGTGCAGTAAGCTTCGCATCCGCTGAGTTTGCTCCCGTGAACAAGGAAGACCTGAAGGTTGGCTTCGTCTTCGTCGGCGATGTCAGCGACAAGGGTTACACTTACGCACACTATCAGGGCGTGCTGGAAATGCAGGAAGCCCTTGGCCTGAGCGATGACCAGATCATCCTGAAGACCAACGTGACCGAAGACGGTTCCTGCGACACCGCTTTCCGTGAACTGATCGAAGCCGGCTGCCAGATCGTTTTCGGCAACAGCTACGGCTACATGAACTACATGGAAGAGCTGGCTGACGAATATCCCGAAGTGATCTTCTCCCATTGCTCCGGCTATAAGAGCAACGACACCAACTTCAACAACTACTTCGGCGCCATTTACCAGGCCCGTTACCTGTCCGGTATCGCCGCCGGCCTGAAGACCCAGACCAACAAGATCGGCTATGTGGCTGCTATGCAGACCCCCGAAGTCATCGGCGGCTTTGACGCTTTCGCCCTGGGCGTGCAGAGCGTGAACCCCGACGCCGTGGTGTATGTGAAGTACACCAACACCTGGTATGACGCCACCCTGGAGCGCCAGACGGCTGATGCTCTGCTGGCTCTGGGCTGCGACGTCATCGGCCAGCACTGCGATACCCCCAACCCCCAGATTGCCGCTCAGGAAGCCGGCGTGTGGGGCTGCGGCTACAATGCTGACATGACCGCTGACGCTCCCAACGCTCACCTGGTGGCTCCCGTGTGGAACTGGGGCTCCGTGTACACCACCGAAGTGCAGGCTGTCATCGACGGCACCTGGACCAGCGAGAACATCTTCCAGGACATGAGCGACGGTCTGATCGGCCTGTCTCCCCTGAGCGACAACTGCGCCGAGGGCACTGCTGAAGCCATCGAAGCCGCCAAGGCCAAGATCCTCTCCGGCGAGTTCGACGTGTTCAACCAGGAGCTGTGGGACAACGAAGGCAACCAGATCACCGATGCTAACGGCTGCTTCGTGAAGGACATCGAGGGCACCTCCGCCAAGGCCGGCGAGCCCATCACCCGCTCCTTCGTGGCCAGCGAGCTGACCTTCGTGCTGAAGGGCATCGAAGTGCAGTAATCTTCTCCAAAATGCATGAGAGCCGTCCTTTGTAAAGAGGGCGGCTCTTTTCTTATGATAGGTCAATGAGGGACAGGGAAAATGTGCCCATCGTTTTCTTCTGACAAGTCCTTGACGATTTCATTTCCTTGCTGTATCATAATCATTGGCTTATTAGTTCAATCTGCCCATAAGGAGTACGTATGAAAGATTTGCTGCGCAACAAAAATTTCTGGATCATTGTCGCACTGGTTGCCATCATCGCCGTGGTGGTGGTGGTCAGCAAAACGATACAGCCCACCGCAACAACCACCATTGTTGAGGGCGATACGGAGAACGTCAGCATCGTGATGAACACGGAAGAAACTACCGATGCTGCTACGAACGCACCGGAAGCAGACACTACCGACGCACCGACGGAAACTCCGACGACGGCACCCACGGAGGAGCCGACGGAAGAGCCGACAGCCGAACCAACGGAATCTGCCGAAGCTGTTGCAGAAGAGGAAGCCATTGCGCTGGCCTCGGAAGATGACGAGCTGATGGGTGCCGCTGTGGCCGATGCCGCGACGGACACGGATCTGGCCACCGATACCGACTTGGCCACTTCCACCGATCTGGCAACGGACACGGATCTCGCCACCGATACGGATCTGGCAACTTCCACCGACACGGCCATGCCGACGGCTGTTGTGGTGGTCACCGCAGGCAATGAGAGCCGTGTGTTCCCTGTAACGGGCAGCGACTACGCCTTCAGCGTTACCCTGCACCAGACCGACGGTACGGAAACCACGAACGTGATTCACATCACGGCCGACGGCGTGTACATGCAGGAATCTACCTGTGATAATCAGGACTGCGTGGAGCAGGGCACGGTAACCCTGGCCAACCGCGATGAACGCGCACTGTACAACATGATCGTGTGCCTGCCCAACAACGTGATGATTGAGCTGTACACCCCCGAAGAGCTGGTGGCACTGTTCACCACCACCGACTCCACGAGCAGTGACACGACCAGCAGTGACAGCGCCCAATAAAGGAGTTCACTATGGCAAAATTCTCTGTCCGCGGGCAAAGCCAGCGCATTGCACTTTCAGGGCTCTTGGTAGCGCTGATGCTGGTGCTGGGCTTCATTGAGAGTTTGATTCCCGTGGGAGGCATTCCCGGCATCAAGCTTGGCTTGTCAAATGGCGTGCTGATCTTCGCCATCTACATGCTGGGAATCCCCACGGCCTTCCTGCTGATGATTCTGAAAGTGGTTCTGTCCGGGCTGATGTTCGGCGGTGTCAGCGCCATGATGTATGCCTTTGCAGGCGGCCTGGTCAGCATGATCTGCATGACCTTGCTCAGCCGGCTGAAGGGGATTCACCCTATCACCGTCAGCATGGTAGGCGGCGTAGCGCACAACGTTGGCCAGGTGGGATTGGCCATGATCATGCTGAACACGCCCAAGCTGATGTACTACATGGCCATCCTGATGCTGGTCGGCCTTGTATGCGGTGCACTGACAGGTGTGTGTGCTACCAGCGTTATGAAGCACATGAAGGCCATCGACGCAGGAAAGAAATCCAGGTAATCCTTTCAAACGCAACACAAAAGGGATGCAGGAACATGAACGTTCTTGCATCCCTTTTTAATGGAAGATTGTTACCCCTTCCTATGCCGGTTCACTCTCTGCACAGGTTTTGCGAGGCCCTGCTTCTGGGCGTTGCCCGGGCGGCCGGTTTTGGCAGGCTGGACGTGCATCTTGCCATCCTTGCCGATGGTCACGCTCTGGCCGCCGCGGCGGGTGGGGAGTGCCTTGGCAGGGGCGGCAGGGCGGGGCTTCCGCTCGGGAACAGCCTCACCCCGCATGTTGACCTTGGTAGGGGCAGGCTGGCGCTTCTTCGGCTC
>CAVBFK010000322.1:0-2531 GCA_963594395.1 Lachnospiraceae bacterium | reverse complement strand
GCTCCATATAGGTGGGCAGGAATGCCTTCTCGGTGATATTTCCGCTGAAGGGCATGCCTTCGGGTTCCAGGGTAGAAGCTGTCTCCAGCAGTTTCGCCACGTCGTCTCCTTCCAGGCCGCCTTCAGGCAGGAAGAACTTCAATCCGTTCTTGTCCCAGGGATGATGGCTTGCCGTAATCATAATGGCGCCGTCCGGGGCAAAGGACGGGGTGATAATGCTCATATACATGGCGGGCGTGGTGCACATGCCAAAGTCAATCACGGCGGCTCCGGCGCGGGAAACGCCTTCTGCCGCGGCCTTTAAAAGCATCGGGCCGGAAATACGGCTGTCGCGGCCAATGGCAATCGTCACCTGCGTCACAGGCTTTTTCAGCTTTTCTGCGGCAAACCGTGCAAAGGCCATGCCCAGGCACTGCGCCACATGGGGCGTAAGTACCGCGTTATCTCCAACGGCCACCCCTCTGACGTCTGTTCCGCTCTTTAATTTCATCCAATCCACTGCCGCTCTCCTCCTTATAACGTATCTTTACAGTTGTTCGTCAATCTCTTCCTGCAGGCCGCGCATCAGGCGATACAGAGGCGCCATGGCCTGAAAATCTTCCTGCACGCGACGGACGATGGACGCATCAAATGCCCAGGACATTTCCGGGTACACTTTTCCAATATAGAGCTCCCGCGCCGCATACCAATACTTCAGCTGTTCCGGCAATTTCGGCGGATACTCAATGCGCTTGAACGTTGTGCCACCCACGCCCAAATGATGTTCCGGCAGATTACAGCTGTCGATGATGCCAAGAATCTGCTCCGGCCTTGCCGCGATTTTCCGCCGCAGGGCGTCCATCACGGGACGATTCTCGCCCCAGAAGCCGAGGCCCCAGCCCAGCTGGTCAGGCCCCAATTCAAACCAGTAATTGACTGACATGCTCCGCGGTTCACCAACCCGGCGGAACGTCAGCCACAAATGATCCCGATACGGAGACTTATCCTTGGTGAAGCGGGTATCCCGATGAATCCGCGCCAGACATTTTGTGGGGCGAACTTCCATCTGCGGATCAATGGCCAGCATGGCCGGTGCAAGTTCATCAATAAATGCCGAAAAGGGCGCGACAACCTCTTGACGGTATCGCTCCCGATTTTCATTAAAATACACTGCATTGTTATGAAAACGAAGATCAAGGAAAAAGCGAATCGTTTCCTCCGGAAATCCGGTAAACATGCGACACCTCCCATGGTTCTATCCCATTATACCCTGTTCATAGAAGCTTTTCAAGGGGGAGGTTTCCGACTTTTTCATGCTTTTTTCCATGGTTTTTCTCCGTTTTAACACTTGACGAATTTTGTTGTTGCGTCTATACTAGAGCGTCAATGTTTTTTTGCTCCAAGGATCACAGGGGGGATTGGTCTGCATGAACACTAAGTTTATCTTCGTGACCGGCGGCGTTGTTTCTTCTTTGGGTAAAGGCATCACAGCCGCTTCTCTGGGCCGACTGCTGAAATGCCGCGGCCTGAAGGTTTCCATTCAGAAGTTTGACCCGTATATCAACGTTGATCCCGGCACCATGAATCCCTATCAGCATGGTGAAGTTTTCGTGACGGACGACGGCGCTGAAACTGACCTGGACTTGGGTCACTACGAGCGCTTCATCGATGAGAGCCTCACCCAGGCCGCGAACGTTACTTCCGGCCGCGTATACAAGACCGTTATCGACCGCGAACGCCGCGGTGAGTACCTGGGTGCCACCATCCAGGTTATCCCCCACATCACCAACGAAATCAAGCGCAACATCCTGCTGGTTTCCCGTCAGCAGAATGCTCCTGACGTGGTGATCACCGAAATCGGCGGCACGGTCGGCGATATCGAGAGCCAGCCCTTCCTGGAAGCCATCCGTCAGATGCGCGCCGAGGTTGGCTTTGAAAACAGCCTGTACATCCACGTGACGCTGGTGCCTTACCTGAAGGCCGCCGGCGAATTGAAGACCAAGCCTACCCAGCACTCCGTGAAGGAACTGGGCGGCATCGGCATCAGCCCCGACATTCTGGTGTGCCGCTGCGAGCATGAAGTGCCCGCTGACCTGCGCGCCAAGATCGGCCTGTTCTGCAATCTGCCCGCTGACCGCGTGTTTGAGAACCTGAACGCCCGCTCCATTTACGAAGTGCCGCTGATGCTGCATCAGGAAGGCCTGGACGACAAGGTTTGCGAGCTGCTCCACCTGGAGACCAAGCCCATCGACCTGACCGAGTGGACCGCCATGGTTAACCGTCAGCTGAATCCTCAGAAGGACGTGACCATTGCCCTGGTCGGCAAGTACGTGGAGCTGCCCGATGCTTACCTGAGCATTGTGGAAGCCCTGACCCACGGCGGCATTGCCCATCAGGCCAAGGTGCACATCAAGTGGATTCAGTCCGAGGGTCTGACCCAGGAGAACATCGCTGAAACGCTGGAAGGCTGCCACGGCGTGCTGGTTCCCGGCGGATTCGGCTCCCGTGGCCTGGAAGGCAAGATGGTTGCCTGCCAGTATGCCCGTGAGCAC
>CAVBFK010000321.1:0-3510 GCA_963594395.1 Lachnospiraceae bacterium | reverse complement strand
AGGCGACCGCATGAGCCGCTGTCCCATGTCGCTGTGCAGGAAATTCAAAATCCCGTTGGGATGCACCGCGCACCGCTCTTCCTCGGTCAGATAGCCTTCCTCCTGCAGACGCACCAGCTCCGCCGACAGGGTATCCGCCATGGACGATGCATTCCGCAGTGCCGTCAGATCCAGCAGTGCCAACACCCGATGGTGCAGGGTGCCGGCCTCCGCGCCGGTCATCGCCTTCTGCTCCATGAACACGGGACGGCGCGGCATCTCGCTGAGCCGGAGCGGCGCCACAATCTCCTCCGCCTTCTCCTTGTCCGCCACGTTCTCCTCCTGACCGCTCATGGGCAGAGGATCCTTCATCGTCCGCTTCCGCACCACGGAAGACACGGAGGTCTTCAGCGGCTGTTCCTCCTGGGGCGCCGCCTGGGTGCGCCACTTTTCTAGCAGATCGGTCTGGGGCGGCGTCTCCAGCAGCTGATGCAGCCATCCCTGCAGGGCGCCGGTTACGCTTTCTTTTTCCACAGCCTGTGTTTCGTTTTGGCCTGAAACCGTTATGTACCAAGGGTTTGCCGCCTGTGGAAAACCTGTGGAAACCGCTGTGTAATCTTTTTCGTCGTTCACCGCCTGCTTGATCCAGCTCTCCATGTTCCTCGCCGACCAGACGCGGTACACGCTGTCCTTCATGGTTACGGTGCCGTCGTCCCCGCCATCGGTCACCAGAATCAGCCGTTCCCTGGCGCGGGTCATGCCCACGTACAGCAGTCGAGCACGCTCTGCCTTCTCGTCCAGCTTCTTCTGAATATCAAAAGCTTCGTCCCGCTTGGTCTCCCGGCGGATGCACAATGCCGGGTTCATGTAGGGCAGACTGACGCCCAATTGGCTGTGGAGGCGCATGCTCTTGCCCTCGGGTCGGTGGAGGTTCTTGTTCATCCCCAGGAGGAAGACCACGGGGAATTCCAGGCCCTTGCTCTTGTGGATGGTCATAATGCGCACCAGGTTCTCGTTTTCCCCCAGCACCTTGGCGCTTTTGGTGTCCTGGGTCATCTTCATTTCGCCGATGACCTTCAAAAATCCACTGAGGGACACGCCGCCGTTGTCCTCAAACTCGGCGGCACGCTGGCACAGCAGCATCAGGTTGGCCTGCCGCGCCTCGCCTTCCGGCAGGGTGCCGCTGACGGCAAACATGCCGGTCTCCCCCATGACCTTCCACAGGAAATCTGCCAGGCTCAGGGTGTTGGCGTAGAATCGCCACTCGTTCAGCTGATCCTGGACGTCCCGGCACTTTTTGCCCAAGGCAGACGGTTCCTTGCAGCAGGCTTTGAAGGCCTGATGAAACGGAATGTTCCGTCCCGTCAGGCTTTGGCGGATGTCTGCCAGCTCCTGATCCGTCATGAGGAACGGCGGCATCTTCAGGGCAGACAGCAGGGGCACATCCTGCAGTTCATCGTCAATGACGTTGAGCAATTCCAGCATGGCCTTGATTTCCGGCAGTTCAAAGTAGTTGTCCGAGCCGTCGAAATACACGGGAACGCCCTTGCTTTCCAGCACTTCGGACACGGTCTGCGCCACGCCGGCCACCGTGGGCATGAGGATCACCATGTCCCGGTAGGTGTACCGCCGCTCCTGCTTGCCGTCAAAGAAGGTAACCTTCGTCAGCTCGGCGATTTTGTCCGCCGCGGTCAGGGCTTGCTGGGCGATCCGCGCTGTGACGCCATCCCCGCTGTCGTCGTCGTCATCCACCTCTTGGCAGGCAATAAGCTCCACCGGCGGGTCGTTCTCCGTTTCCCGTCCGCAGATGAGTTCATCTTCGGGCAGATAGTCCAGCTCCGTCACGTCTGCCTTCATCAGCTTGCGGAAGACACGATTGGTGGCGTCCAGCACATTGTAGCGGGAGCGGAAATTTTTCTGCAGGAAGATGCGGCGCTCCCTGGCGTCCTTTTCGTCGGAGAAGGTGCGCATCCGGTGTAGGAACAGCGTCGGGTCGGCCTGACGGAAGCGGTAGATGCTCTGTTTCACGTCGCCCACCATGAACAGGCAGGTGTTTTCGCCCTGCAGGCGCTGAATAATGGCATCCTGCACGGCAGACACGTCCTGACACTCGTCCACAAAGATGTGGCGGAAGCGCTCCTTCAGCCGCGCCTGCTGGTTTTCATCGTCCAGCAGTTCCACGGTCATTTGCTCCAGGTCGCTGAAGTCCAGCAGATTCTTCTCCTGCTTCTTCTGCTGGAACTTTTCCGCCGTGCGCTTCACCAGCAGGCTCAAGCCCTGAACAGATTCCTGCACCTGCCCCAGCTCTTTGCGGGTCTTCTCCTCATCCAGGGTCAGAATCTCGTAGAGTTCCTTCGCCAGATCCTTCTGCTTGGTGCGGAGCTTCTTGAAACGCTTGTCCCAATCCTGCATTTCCTCGGGCATATCCTTGATGCCCTTGACGGTTTTCGCCTTTTTCAGGCTATACGTGGCCAGAAGTTCCTGCAGAAGCTCGGGATTTTCCTGCACTTGGCGCTGAAAGGAGGCGTACGTCTCCCGATCGTTCTCGTAATCCGCCTCCCGCTCCACAATGGCGCCGGGCTGATACAGCATCTGCCGCTCCTGCTCCACCAGGATTTCCAGGCCGGCGAGCTGCTGTTTGGCGTAGCGTTCCAGCACGTGATACCAATCCTGCTCCGCAAAGGGCTCGGCGGCGGTGTTTGCCGTCTTCTCCTCCAGCCACTGGAAGGGATGCGGCAGGGACATCAGAAATTCGTGAAGCTGGGTGACCCATTTTTCCATCAATTCCGGGGAAATGGCGTCCGCCAATTTCAAAAAGATAGGCTGATCCTCTTCCAGCAGTTCGTTCATGGCTTCCTGCCACGCCTCGTGGAAGATGGCTTGCCGCTTCTGCTCTTCGCAGATGGTCGACAGCGGATCGATGCCCGCGGCCTGGAATTCTTCCCGCAGCAGATGCTGGCAGAAGCTATGGATGGTGCTGATTTCCGTGTTTTCCAGGTCGGCCAGCGCCTGGGACATGATTTTCGGCTCCTGCTTCAGTTCCTGCTGCAGTCGATCATTCAGGCGCTGGCGCATTTCTGCCGCCGCGGCGCGGGTGAAGGTCACGATCATCATGCGCTCCAGGCGCTCGCCCTCCTTCAGCAGGGTAACGATGCGCTCCACCAGCACGGCCGTCTTTCCCGAGCCTGCCGCCGCGCTCACCAGAATGGTGTGGTTCCGCGCCATGATGGCCTCCATCTGCGCCTCTGTCCACTTGGGCATGATGATCAACTCCTCTTCTGCCTTCATTGTAGCATGTTCCCCACCGTTGCACAAGTTGTTTCACGTGAAACAATGCAGTAGGCGATGTTTTGGCGAGAGGACGGCTTTTGTGTCAAAAGCCTCCTCTCGCGCTCTCCTCGAAAACCGGATGGGCAGACATTTGGGGAAAGATGCTGTTGAGTACATCTATGGAGATGTGCACTGCGAAGGGTCCAAGGGCGGAGTCTTCGACCCGTAACCGCAAAGCCCTCTGGAAACGTTATAACAAAA
>CAVBFK010000320.1:0-3507 GCA_963594395.1 Lachnospiraceae bacterium | reverse complement strand
AGAAATGGTCAGCAACAGGTTGTACGTGGGAAAGACGGACTGGAAAATACCCAGACCATCTGCGCCGATAATCCATGTCAAAGGAATGGAATACAGCACACCGATCAGCTTGCAGATGATGCCGGTAATGCCCAGCACCGTCATACCGCCAAGAAGAGACTTCGAGTTCTTTGCCATGACTTCTCCTTCACGATGCTGCCCCAAAGGGCGATATCAATCAAAATAACGGCGTGAAAAGACACACCGTTTGTATTATACCCTTATTTTGTTCAATGAACAACCCCAGATGGAAAAGTGTGTTACTCTTCCATCAACTCGACCAACACTGCGTTTTGCACATCCATGCCGCGGCGGGTCAGGCGCCAGCATCCGTCTTCATGCAGGAGAAGACCCTGCGATTTCAGCCGCTCCAAGGTTTTGCCGTAGCGTGCTTCCATGGATGCGCCGTGCATCGCCGCATAATCTGCCTCACGGACACCTTGGGTGGTGCGCAGACCCAGCATGAGCGTCTCAAACTGTGCCTCTGTAGGGGAAATGCACGTTTCTTCCCGAGCAGAAAAATCCCCTTGTTCCATCATGTTCAGGTACGCCCGGATACCGGCGGGATTGCTCCGGCGCACATAGGCCACGGAATCATCGCCAGATGGCAGCATGGAGGCGGATGAAGATCCTAAGCCCAGATAAGGCACTTGGCGCCAATAGCCCAGATTATGCCGGCAGGCGTGACCCGGTAAGGCAAAATTCGATATTTCATACTGCTGGTAACCATGCTGAGCAAGAATTTTCAGCGTCAGATCGTACATCATCCGCTCCGTGTCCTCATCGGGAAGAACAAGCCGTCCGCTGTCCAGATCCTGCTTCATGGGCGTGCCTTCTTCGGGAATCAATCCGTAACAGCTGAGGTGCTCAGGTGCAAGCTCCAAGGCTGTGCGGAGGGTTTCTTGCCAGTCCTCCACGGTTTGGGTGGGCAGACCAAACATGAGATCAAGGTTCAGATCGGCAATGCCTGCGTGTCGCACCATTTCGACAGAGCGGATGACCTCCGGCATACTGTGAATGCGCCCCAGCAGTTGCAGGAGCCGCGGCTGTGCGGCTTGCATACCCATGGACAGCCGATTGATACCGGCGCTGACTGCGGTTTCAAGCCATGTCTCTGTCAACGTTCCGGGGTTTGCTTCGGAGGTGAATTCTATGTCTTGCGCAAAGGGAAAAAGCTCAGCGATTCCTTGCAAGAGTCGTTTCAGCTCCTCTGCAGGGAGCAGGGACGGCGTACCTCCGCCGATGAAAATGGTCTCAATCAAGGGATGCTCAAGCCTCTCGGCTTCCTGCCGGGCTTCCTTCAACACTGCATCCACGTAAGAATGCACAAGAGAAGCACAGCCTGCATAGGAGGCAAAGTCACAGTAGCGGCATTTCTGCAAACAAAAAGGGATATGAATATAGAGCTCCATGCAAATCTCCAAAAATAGTGCGTGCAAAATCGTGCAAAATCGTGTACACTATAGGAAAGGCATTTGCCAAAGAATGATGACCCGAAATACTTTCGGGTCGGGAGGAACGTCTATGGATGCTGTTGTGGATTTCCTGGAGACACTGGTCAAGTACACAGCGGAAATTGGCATCCGCGTCGCAGAACTGTCGGGCATCATGGTGCTGATTATCACCTGCGTCAAAGGTGTGATCGGCTACTTCCGCAAGGATCCCCATGAGCGGCTGAATCTGGCGCAGGGCATTGCACTGGCACTAGAATTCAAGCTTGGCGGCGAGGTTTTGCGCACGGTGCTGGCTCGCGATTGGAGCGAGCTTGGCATCTTGGGTGCCATTATCGTTCTGCGCGGTCTGCTGACCCTTCTGCTCCACTGGGAAATCAAGAATGAAGAGAGTCATCTGGATCTGATGAAGCGTCAGTAACTTCACCCATACTTGCACAATAGGCGGCACAAACGTCAGCTATAGCAACGTTGATGACGGAAAGCTTTTCCTGCACAGCGTAGGCTACGGTGGACATGGTGCCGCCTTTCATTTTGTTCAGGTAGCACACGCATAGGGCAGAACGATCCACCATGAAGCGGTTGCGAACCATCATGCATCCGTTGTAATAGGCAGGGGACAGCACGTGGGTTTCATCGGCGGCGTAGAGAATCCGCTCATAGCGTCGGGTATCTTCGGCACTCCACCGCTGTGCCTGGGTACTGCAGGGAATGGCCATAATGAGCCGCACATCCCCGTGCATTGCCTGTAGGCGAATGACGGCCTCCGCGGCCAGGGTGTCAAAGCCCAGCGCGCCGCCGCATAAAAATTGCCGATAGCCCTTTGCATAAAGTGCCTGAAGCAGGGTATCCAGCCGCGCAGAAACGGTTTCTGCCTCTGCGGCCGTTAATTGCCGATGCCCGGTAAAGCATACGGATACATGACGCTCTTCCGGAGAAACAAACGAACGGCGAATGCGGGCAGCCTGCCGAATGGTAAGACTGCCCGCAGGCCGATAGATTACAGCGCTCATTGATCCATCTTCAGGACGGCAAGAAACGCCTCGCTGGGCACCTGCACGGTACCAAACTGACGCATACGCTTCTTGCCTTCCTTCTGCTTTTCCAGCAGTTTCTTCTTACGGGTGATATCACCGCCGTAGCACTTGGCCAGCACGTCCTTACGCATGGCCTTCACGGTTTCACGGGCAATGACCTTGCCGCCAATGGCTGCCTGCACGGGAATTTCGAACATCTGCCGCGGGATAACGTCCTTCAATTTTTCGCAGATGCTCCGTCCACGGGCATAGGCCTTGTCGCGGTGTACAATAATGGAGAAGGCATCGCAGATATCGCCATTCAGCAGAATATCCAGCTTGACCAGATCGCTTTCGCGGTAATCCTTCAGCTCATAGTCGAAGGAGGCATAACCGCGGCTACGGCTCTTCACCTGGTCGAAGAAATCGAAAATGATCTCGTTCAAGGGAATGTCGTAGTTCAGCTTGACACGATTGCCTTCGTACTGCATGTCCAGGAAAATGCCGCGCTTGTCCTTGCACAGATCCATCAAGGTACCCACCGAATCCTGCGGTGTGTAGATGGTAGCATGCACAAAGGGCTCTTCCATGGAGGCAACCTCTGTAATGGGCGGCAGATTGGAAGGATTGTCGATCTCCACCATGGAACCGTCCGTCTTCATCACATGATAGATAACGCTGGGAGCGGTTGTGACCAGATTCAGGTCAAACTCCCGCTCCAGACGCGTGGTGATAATGTCCATGTGCAGCAGACCCAGGAAGCCGCAGCGGAAGCCGTAGCCCAACGCCACGGAAGTTTCCGGGTCGAAGGACAGGGAGGCATCGTTCATGCGGAGCTTTTCCAGGGCATCCTTCAGAGCAGGGTAATCCGCACCGTCGGCAGGGTAGATGCCGCAGTACACCATGGGCGTTACATGGCGGTAACCGGGCAGGGGCTCCGCGGCAGGACGGGCGGCATCGGTGATGGTGTCACCTACGCGGGTATCACGCACATCCTTAAT
>CAVBFK010000319.1:0-3297 GCA_963594395.1 Lachnospiraceae bacterium | reverse complement strand
GCAACTGCCATGTATCAATCATGGAGACGATTTTCTCATCTGCGGTCACATCCGGTTCCTTGATGTTCTCCACATTCTTTCCCCCTTTCACCTCTATAGACGAATGGCAAGGAGAAATTATACCCCTGTTATCTTCAATAATCTACAAAAAAGAGACTCCCTGATATTCATCAGAGAGTCTCCATCCGTCTAAAACAGACGTTCTAGATTAGGCGTTCTTCTGAGCTTCTTCTACAGCCACGGCCACAGCCACGGTTGCACCGACCATGGGGTTGTTGCCCATGCCGATGAGGCCCATCATCTCCACGTGCGCAGGTACGGAAGAGGAGCCGGCGAACTGAGCGTCAGAGTGCATACGACCCATGGTATCGGTCATGCCATAGCTGGCAGGGCCTGCGGCCATGTTGTCGGGATGCAGGGTACGACCAGTGCCGCCGCCGGAAGCCACGGAGAAGTACTGCTTGCCAGCTTCCCAGCATTCCTTCTTATAGGTGCCGGCCACGGGGTGCTGGAAACGGGTGGGGTTGGTGGAGTTACCGGTGATGGACACATCCACACCCTCATGCCACATGATGGCCACGCCCTCGCGGACGTCGTCAGCACCGTAGCAGCGAACCTTGGAGCGCTCGCCGTCGGAGTACTTGGTCTCCTTCACGATGGTCAGTGCATGATCTTCCTTCACGTCGGCAGACAGGTAGTCATACTTGGTCTGCACATAGGTGAAGCCGTTGATACGGCTGATGATCATGGCAGCGTCCTTGCCCAGGCCGTTCAGAATCACGCGGAGGGGATTCTTACGAACCTTGTTGGCGTTACGGGCAATACCGATAGCGCCTTCAGCAGCAGCGAAAGACTCGTGGCCAGCCAGGAAGGCGAAGCACTCGGTCTTCTCGTCCAGCAGCATAGCGCCCAGGTTGCCGTGGCCCAGACCCACCTGACGCTGGTCAGCAACGGAGCCGGGGATGCAGAAAGCCTGCAGGCCCTCGCCCACGCACTTAGCAGCTTCAGCAGCGGTCTTTACGCCCTTCTTCAATGCGATAGCGGCGCCCAGTTCATAGGCCCACTTAGCATTCTCGAAAGCGATGGGCTGAATGCCCTCGACGATCTTATAAGCATCAACGCCCTTTGCGTTGTTGTAAGCCTTCAGCTCTTCGAAATCCTTAAAGCCATACTTTTCGAGCACGGGCTGGAGCTGAGGCATGCGACGTTCATAACCTTCAAACAGAGCCATTCTTGCACACCTCCTAAATTACTGCTTGCGCGGGTCGATCCACTTAACCGCGCCGTCTTCAGCCTTGAAACGGCCATAAGTGCCGATGTTCTTCTCGTAGGCTTCGTTGGGGCTCATGCCCTTCTTGATTGCGTCCATCATCTTGCCCAGGGACAGGAACTGATAGCCGCACACCTGATCGTCCTTGTCGATAGCCAGCTTCAGCACGTAGCCTTCAGCCATCTCCAGGTAACGGGTGCCCTTCAGCTTGGTGCCGTACATGGTACCAACCTGGCTGCGCAGGCCCTTGCCCAGATCTTCCAGGCCAGCACCGATGACCAGACCGTCATCAGAGAAAGCGGACTGGGTACGGCCGTAAACGATCTGCAGGAACAGCTCCCGCATAGCGGTATTGATAGCATCGCACACCAGGTCGGTGTTCAGTGCTTCCAGAATGGTCTTGCCGGGCAGAATTTCGCTGGCCATAGCAGCGGAGTGGGTCATACCGGAGCAGCCGATGGTCTCCACCAGAGCTTCTTCGATAACACCCTTCTTCACATTCAGAGTCAGCTTGCAAGCACCCTGCTGGGGCGCGCACCAGCCAATGCCATGGGTCAAGCCGGAAATGTCGGTGATCTCCTTCGCCTGCACCCACTGACCCTCTTCAGGGATCGGGGCGGGTCCGTGATTCGGGCCCTTGGCGATGCAGACCATTTCTTCTACTTCCTTGGAGTATTGCATCGTTTGGTTCCTCCTATCTGTGGATCGTCATGCTATAATGTTCCTATGCATGATCACTATCAGTATACCATATTTTTAACAAAAAGAATAGGAAATTTTGCGGCAGGCACATTTTTTGTGAAGGAAATTGCAGAAACTATCCGTGGTGAAACATGACTTGTAAGACTGACGGATGTTCTGTTGCCGCGTTCAGCGCGTTTCCCTTAAGGTGTTGCGCTTTCCCTTAAAATGTGCCATAATTTAAGGGAATCGAGTAGGAGGTAAGGGAATGCGCAGTTTTCACTATACAGATATGATGGATCAGAAATGGGACTCCGAAATTCTTGGTCTCATCGCTGCTATCTACAAAGAAGCCGGAAAACAAGAACTCTACCTTAAGCAACGTCCGGAAGAGCTGGAAAAGCTAGTGGAGATTGCAAAGATTCAAAGCACAGAAGCATCCAATGCCATCGAAGGCATCGTCACCACCAGCACGCGAATCCGCCAGTTGGTAGAAGAAAAGACCGCGCCAAGAAATCGTGATGAGCAGGAGATTGCCGGCTATCGGGATGCATTAAGCATCATCCATGACAATTTCGATGCCATCCCCATCACGCGCAACTACATTCTTCAACTGCACAAGATTCTCTACAGTCACATGAATA
The DNA here is from genome assembly GCA_963594395.1 of Lachnospiraceae bacterium. GTDB lineage: Bacteria > Bacillota > Clostridia > Christensenellales > Aristaeellaceae > CAKUFA01. Next base: position 702 of record CAVBFK010000319.1, on the reverse strand, counting down.
ACCCTATGGCTGGGCGTACGAAAAACGTGCAAAATTACATCAGTGCCACCTATGCTGATGGGCATACAGAGATATTATTTACACCTCTTTCGCCATTTGAAACACCAGATGCATTGGATCAGATCTGTGAAGCGTATAATCTTGCCGTCAGCACCATGGGCGTAGAACCGCTTATCCTTATTCCAACTTTTATTCACGATTTCCTGTGTATCCACCCCTTTAACGACGGCAACGGACGTATGAGCCGCCTCCTTACCACACTTCTGCTCTACCGTTGCGGGTTTTACGTGGGCAAATATATTTCCTTGGAAGCTAAGATTGCAAAGAGCAAAGACCTCTACTATGCCGCACTTCAGCAGGCACAATCAGGCTGGCATGAAGGTAAGGAAGACAGTATTCCTTTTATCAAGTATTTGCTGGAAACCATTCTTTCCGCTTACCGCGATTTTGAAGACCGTTTTTCGCTAGTGGAAACCAAGCGCCCTGCTTTTGAGATTGTGCGTCAAGCGACCATGAATAAAATTGGCCGTTTCACCAAACAGGACATCATGGAGCTGTGTCCTTCCCTAAGCACAAGTTCTGTGGAAGGAGCGCTTCGGAAGCTTATTGCATCCGGCGAACTCAAGCGCGAAGGAAGCGGTAAATCTACTCGCTATTATCGGCTTCTGTAATTTGGAAGGCTCTTTACGCTTTCAATAGTGA
>CAVBFK010000318.1:0-7210 GCA_963594395.1 Lachnospiraceae bacterium | reverse complement strand
ATGCTGTACACGGCCGTGAATCTGCAACAGCATGGGCTGCAGCTGTTCCCGGAAGGCCTCATAGCAATGGGGGCATCCCAAATGGCCGGACTTGGTGAACTGGCTCAGCGTGGTGTGGCAGCGGGGGCAGATAATCTCCTGATGGGGCTCTTCCGGAGCCTCCGAGCCGGTAATGGCAGAAAGAATGGAGGACAGGAGGCTCTTGATATTGCCACTCTGCAGGTCAGAATTCATCTTGGCCATGCATTCGCCGCACAGGTGGCGGGTGGTTACTTCACCGCCCACCACAACGGAGATGGTAAAGGTCGCTTCGTTGACCTTGCATTCTTCACATAACATAAGGATCATCCTTTCGGCAGCAGGGCTGCGGTAAGTGGTTAGCCTTCGATGGCAGGCGTGTTGCGCCGGGCGACGGTGGTCAGCATCGTCTTCAGCGTTTTGGCCCGCACGGTATCCTTCATATTGTCAGGAATCGGGACGGACAGCGCCTGAGCGGACACTGCGGCACGAGCCAGATCGCCTTCGCTGGGGGTAAGGAGCTTCTGCTCCACCAAGCGGGTGATGATGTGAGCCGCTTCGCTTTCGGTGATGCTGTCACCGATCCGCTCATGGATAAGATACAGCAGTTGCTGTCCCGGCTGCTGAACCACCCGCACAATGCGGATGTATCCGCCGCCGCCCCGTCGGCTTTCAATGACGTAGCCGTGATCGGGAGTAAAGCGTGTGGCCAGCACATAGTTGATCTGGCTGGGAGCACAGCCGAAATACTCGGCCAGCTCATTGCGCTTGAGCTCCACCGCCGGCTCATCTTGGGATAGAAGCATCTTGATAAAATCTTCAATGGTATCGCTTAATCGCATGGTTGTTTCCTCGGCTTCTGGTCAAGATTGACTATCTTTGACCAAAACCATTATATCAGCTTCTGTCAAGAAATGCAAGAGAGCGGGTTTGTATTTCTGACGCATGCAATGTAAGTACTTTCTTTTTTCAGTTGACATTTGAAGGGTGTTGTGCTAACGTAATCCCGTCCTTTCTATTTCTATAGAAAAGAGGGGGAGAAGAGATGCAACAAAAAAAAGAAGAAAGCCCCATGCTTTTTTCCAGGGAAGACCTGCGGCGGCTGTTGATTCCGCTTCTGCTGGAGCAGGCACTGACGGTGACCATCGGCATGATGGATACCATCATGGTGTCTGGCTGCGGTGAAGCGGCTGTTTCGGGCGTGTCGCTGGTGGATACGATCAATCTGCTGTTGAGCAATGTGTTTGCCGCCTTGGCAACGGGCGGCGCTGTGGTGGCATCCCAGTATCTGGGCAAGAAGGATCCTGAGCAAGCCGGACGCTCCGCCAAAATGCTCTTTTATGTCATCCTCATTGCCAGCACGGCCATTATGGCACTGTGCCTGATTTTCCGCGTATCCATGCTGGATGCCATTTACGGCACCATCGAAGCGGATGTTATGGAGAATGCCCGAACCTATCTGTTCTGGTCGGCAGTCAGCTATCCCTTCCTGGCCATGTACAACGCTTCGGCGGCTCTGCTTCGCTCCATGGGTAATGCGAAGATTTCTTTGGAGACCTCACTGGTGATGAACCTGGTCAATGTGGCCGGCAATGCCTTGCTGATTTACGGCCTGAACATGGGCGTGGCCGGCGCGGCCATTGCAACCCTGGTGAGCCGCATCCTTGGCGCGGCTGTGATGCAGTTTGCCTTGCGGAATCCTCGCTGCACCATCCCGTGCCCGAGGCTTTTGCAGTTTGAGTGGAACGGCGACCTGGTGAAGAAGATCCTGAAGGTGGGTGTTCCTAACGGTTTGGAGGGAAGCATCTTCCAGCTGGGCAAGCTGATTCTGCTGGGATTGGTCAGCACCTTTGGCACCGTGTCCATCGCCGCCAACGCTGTGGGCAACACCATGGCCTCCGTGGAGGTTCTGCCGGGCAGTGCCATTGGTCTGGGAATGATTACGGTGGTTGGACAATGCGTGGGCGCGCACGAGTTTAAGCAGGCTCGCATCTACGTGAAGCGGATGATGATCATGGCCTACTGCTCCATGGCTGCCCTGAACGTGCTGATTCTGGCGTGCCTGTCCCTGGTGGTCATTCCCTTTAATCTGTCGGATGAAACGGCTGAGGTGGCCAAACAGCTGATTGCCATCCATGGCCTGGGCAGTATCTTCATTTGGCCGCTGGCCTTCGTGCTGCCCAATGCCTTGCGCGCGGCAGGCGATGCAACGTTTACCATGGCGGTTTCCATCTTCTCTATGGCGGCCTTCCGCGTGCTGTTCGGCTACATCCTTGCCCAGAACTGCGGCATGGGCGTCGCCGGGGTGTGGCTGGCTATGGTCATTGACTGGGTGTTCCGCTCTACGCTCTTCTTGATCCGCATGAAGGGCAACAAGTGGGAACGCAAGGTGCTGGTGTGAATTTTGCCCCGTGGAGGATGAGCCTTCACGGGGCTTTTACAATCCCTGCATTGACAAACGGCAAGATTATAGTATGATAAAGGTAGAAGGATCTGCAAGATGCCGGCACTTCTTCACGGCTTGGCTGTCTCCGGAAAAAGACAGTGGAAAGGCTGGGAATCTTTTTGACTGAAACACGTAAGATCAGTTTGTCGGAAGACACCATGGAAACGTATATGGCGCTCTTCGGGATGAATGACCAGAATGTGGCGCTGATTGAACAGGAATGCAGTGTTACCGTCGCTCTTCGAGGGTCAGATCTGCTGATTACCGGCGAGGCGGAAGACGCGGCGCTGGCGGAGAGCGTGATCGTAAAGCTCATGGAGATGATCGCGCATAACGAGCTGGTTGATCGCAGCCGCATCCGCTATGCCATTGCCCTGGCGCGGGAAGGCAAGGTGGACATGATCGATGAGATCCTCCGCTCTGTGGTTGCCATTACCCACCGCGGCAAGCAAGTGAAGTGCAAAACCCTGGGTCAGCAGGAGTACGTGCAGGCAATCCGCGACCATGATTTAACCTTTGCTGTAGGCCCTGCCGGTACAGGCAAAACGTATCTTGCCATGGCACTGGCCGTGGTGGCCTTGAAAAACAAGGAAGTGGAGCGCATTGTGCTGACCCGTCCCGCGGTGGAAGCAGGGGAGAAGCTGGGCTTTCTGCCCGGCGACCTGACCCAAAAGGTGGATCCGTATCTTCGCCCTTTGTATGATGCGCTGTATGATTTTATGGGGGTAGACTCCTATCAGCGCCTGCTGGAGCGCGGAACGGTGGAGGTTGCACCGCTGGCGTACATGCGCGGCCGCACGCTGTCGGATTCTTTCATCATTTTGGATGAAGCACAAAACACCACGTCGGAGCAGATGAAGATGTTCCTGACGAGATTGGGATTTCATTCTAAGGTGGTTGTTACAGGCGATGTGACGCAGACGGATCTGCCTGTAGGGAAGAAGTCCGGCTTGACGGAAGCGCTGGAGATTTTGAAGGATATTCCGGAAATCGGCATGGTGCACTTGACGGCGAAGGACGTTGTTCGGCACGAACTGGTGCAGAAGATTGTGGAAGCCTACGATAAGTGGTACGATCAAGGGAAAAAATAAAATGGGTCAAGGGTCGAAGACCCTTGCAGGGTCCAGGGGCAGCGCCCTTGGTAGGGTATGGGGCGAAGCCCCAAAAACCTGCGCTGAACAGCGAAGCGTTTTCAGCGCAGCGCTGCAATAGAAGATTGTTTGCTTCAAAGAAAACCTCCGGAACCTTTTCGTATTCACTTTTTTGAAACGGGTGCACATCATGCTTCCAGGGGCTTTGCGGTCGCCCCTGGACCCTTCGCATACTCTCTCCGATGAAGTTGAATTATCATGTTTCTTCCAGAGGGCTTTGCGGTTGCGAGTCGAAGACTCCGCCCTCTGGACTCCTTCGGAGTGCACTTCCTTGCAAATTGAATGGCTATAAAGGCTCATACAATACTCTTTTGCTGCTGGCTTTGCAATAAAGCATAGTCCCATATATAAAAGCAAACCCGACCATCGAATGATGATCGGGCATTTTTATGCTTGAAAACCTGGCAAATCTTAGTTCAGCGCCTCGGAGTCGTTTTCCACAGCGACTTCTTCCACGGAGCGGATAGCCCAGCGAGCAAACACCAGATTCACATGATCCTTGCCAACGGACAGGGTCACGGTGTCGTCCTTGATGGCAGTGATGGTGCCGTAGATGCCGCCGATGGTGCACACACGATCATGCACCTTCAGGGCATTCAACATGTCCTGTACCTGCTTGTCCTTCTTCTTCTGGGGACGAATCAGGAAGAAATAGAACACCACAAAGATCAGAACCATGGGCAGCAGGGAAACCAGCATGCTCACAACATTGGAGAGGGTGCTTCCGGTAGCGGCAGTATCCGTGGTGGTGGCTTCTTCGGCCAGCGCGGTGCTGATACCGATGAGAAGATTTGTCAGAGACATCGGTCAAAACTCCTTTCAAAATCGGGTACTCACGCTATTATAGCAGGAAAACCCCGCTACCACAAGGGGTTTGACAAAACTTCATGGTGGGTTCATAAAACGACAAGTGTCGAAAAATCGCCAAAGCGATTTTGCCGCTTTGGCGATAGCTTTTGTAACTTTGTCGATGCAACTCAGTTGATGAAACTTAGTCGATATTCTTCGTGGCGATCACGTCCACCCCGGTGCCGCATACATCTGCCAGCACCACATCACCGGCCTTGATGGGGGCGGCGATGGTGACCTTGGAAAGCTCTGTCATGCAGGCATGAATCAGCTTCTTCGGGATCGGTGTGCGGGTCTTGACGCTCAGCGGCATACTGCGGTTGCTGACGACAATCACCGCAGTGACCATGCGCTCAGGGGCAATGCACTCCTGATGGGCATAGCGCTCGCCGCGCTTGCAGGTGTTGCCGGTGACGCTGGTCACCTGGCCGTCCTCAATGGTGACTGTCATGCGGCAGCCCATGGGGCAGTTGATGCAGGTAATAGTCTGTTCCATATGCTCAGCCCCTTTCCATGGTGACCGTAATGTCCTGATCGGTCAGTGCGGCAACGATTTCCGGCTTCAGCGTTACAACGGCCATTTCGCCGGGGGTGAAGATGGGCGCTTTCTTGCGGGCAATCTCCTTGTCGCCGTTCTTCACGACTACGCTGGCACCGCGGAACACGCCGCTGGGACGGAACATCAGGTCGACGGCCTGGTCGCCACCCAGATGAATCCGCTGGGGAACCACACCGCGCACGCCGTCGCCATCCTTTACGGCCACGGTGGCACTGTCGGCAATATGGCCCCGTGCATAGGCAGCCGCCGCATGGCCGGCCTTGAAGCTTTCGTTAGAAACATGATCCACCAGGTCGTGCACGTGCAATACGTTGCCGCAGGCAAAGATGCCGGGGATGCTGGTCTGCAGGCAATCGTCCACTTCTGCGCCGCTGGTGAGCGGGGAGATCTTCACGCCGGCGCCCTGGCTCAGCTCGTTTTCGGGAATCAGACCCACGGAGAGCAGCAGGGTGTCGCAGTCGAAGTGAATTTCCGTGCCCGGGATAGGCTGACGCTTTTCGTCTACCTTGGCAACGGTGACACCGGTCAGACGCTCGCGGCCTTCAATGTCAATCACCGTGTGGCTCAGGTACAGCGGAATGTCAAAGTCATTCAGGCACTGCACAATATTGCGGTTCAGGCCGGAGGAGTAAGGCATCAGCTCCACACAGGCCAGCACCTTGGCGCCCTGCAGGGTCATGCGGCGTGCCATAATCAGACCAATGTCGCCGCTGCCCAGAATCACCACGCGCTTGCCGGGCATGTAGCCTTCCAGGTTCACAAACTTCTGTGCCGTGCCGGCACTGTAGATGCCTGCGCAACGGGTGCCGGGAGTGCCCAGTGCGCCGCGGGGACGTTCGCGGCAACCCATGGCCAGCACGATGGACTTGGCATGGATCAGCTGTACGCCGTGCTCGGCACTGACGCAGGTGACCACATGGTTGGCTTCCACGGACAGCACCGTGGTGTCGCACTGGATATCGATCTTCAATTCATGAGCACGATCCACATCACGCTGAGCGTACTCGGGACCGGTCAATTCTTCCTTAAAGCGATGCAGACCGAAACCGTTGTGGATGCACTGGCGCAGGATGCCGCCGGGGGTGTGCTCGCGTTCCAGAACCAGCAGGCTTTCGATGCCGTCTTCACGGGCTGCAATGGCCGCCGCAAGACCTGCGGGGCCGCCGCCGATGATCAGCACATCCACCTGCATCATGCCGTTTTCATTCGCCGTCATGTCAGTCTTCCTCCTTGATTGCATCATGGATGGTGCCGGTCAGCAGATAGCTGCAGCCGCCGCACTTGGTGATGGACGTCATCGGTACATGAAGCTCCTCGGACAGAATCTCTGCCACACGGGGAGAACAGAATCCGCCCTGGCAGCGGCCCATGCCGGCACGGGTGCGGCGCTTGACACCGTCAATGCTGGTGGCGCCTACGGGACGATGAATAGCGGCGCGAATCTCAGCCTCGGTGACCACTTCACAGCGGCATACCATGCGGCCGTACAGCGGATCCTTCTTCACGGCTTCGGCACGCTCTTCTGTGGTCATGGCGTAGAAGGGACGGGGAAGCTTGTGAGCAGGCTTGTAATCGGCCTTCTTCACCAGGTGCTGTTCTTCCGCAATCTGGCCGCCCAGCATTTCTGCAATGGCAGGCGCGGCAGACAGGCCGGGGCTCTCAATGCCCACGGTCTCATAAGCGTTTTCCGCACCCTTCACGGCGCCGATGACGAAATCGCCCTTGGCTTCATGGGCACGGATGCCGGAAAAGTTGGTGATGGTGCCGCGGGTAGAAGCCTTGGGCCAGGTCAGGCGGCTCTTTTCAAGTACAAAGGCCAGACCGTCTGCCGTGGTGCGGGTGTCCAGCTCATCGGGAATATCCTCCGCAGAGGGACCCAGCAGCAGGTTGCCGTGCACCGTGGGGGAAACCAGCACGCCCTTGCCCATCTTGGTGGGGCACTGGAACATGGTCATATGGAAGGGGAGCGGAGACATGCGATCCATCAGATAATACTGACCGCGGCGGTCAATGATGGTCAGTTCGTCATCGCTCATCATGTTGTGAATCTTGGCAGAACCAACGCCTGCGCAGTTAATCAGCACCTTGCAGGTGTATTCGCCCTTGGTGGTGGCCACGTGCCACAGGCCGTCATCACCGTGCTGTACGCCGGTGACTTCCGTATCCAGGTGGAACTCGGCACCGTTC
>CAVBFK010000317.1:0-2838 GCA_963594395.1 Lachnospiraceae bacterium | reverse complement strand
GTTCTGCCATGCGTGTTTCGCCTGCAGGCTGGATGTATGACACGCTGGAGCGAACCCGTCAGGTAGCCGCCGCCACGGCAGACGTGACCCACAACCATCCGGAAGGCATCAAGGGCGCAGAAGCCGTTGCCAGCGTCATTTTCCTGGCAAGGAACCATCACAGCAAAGAAGAAATCAAAGCCTATGTCACGCAGGAATTCGGCTATGATCTGAACCGTACAACGGCGCAGATTCGCCCCATTTATGAATTTGACGTCACCTGCCAAGGCACCGTTCCCGAAGCAATCATTTCCTTCATGGAAGGAACCTCCTTTGAGGACGTCCTGCGCACCGCCGTGTCGCTTGGCGGCGACTGCGATACGCTGACCTCCATTGCCTGCGCCATGGCAGAAGCCTTCTACGGCATGCCTGAGAATCTTCGCGAAGAAGTCAGGAACCGCATCCGCCCTGATATGTTGGCGGTGGTGGATCGGTTTGATCAGCTGCTAGGGCGATAAGAGCACAAGCAGAAAGGCAGACCCCGAAATGATCGGAGTCTGCCGTTTCATGTGCAGACCTACAACGAATGGCGTTGCCGTTTTGTCAATAGTCGTGATGCCCATATGGAGCGGCACGGCAAGCGCGTCTTGCAGGGACAGACGTTTCCCGATAGCGTCATGCGCTACCCCGGCGACCCCAACGGTAGCGCGGAAGAGGTCATTAACTGCCATTGCTACTTGCAGGTGGGTGTGCTTCTCCATGGCGAAACGCTGGACAGCGACGGGAACATTGTGAAGGCGGAAAGCCTTGCCACACAAGGAATTCAGGGTCAAAATGACTTGAAAGATGAAGCAAAAAGTAGTATAATAAATACAGAGGAAATGTTCCATAAGAAGGAAGAGGAACAGCCTCGTTTCAAGCCCATCAGCGACGAAAGGTTCAATCAGTTAACGATTGAAGCCAAGAAGGCGGGGGCATTTATTATCCGAGGTACGGAAAAGGTTGAAGCTCATCTTGCAAGCTGTAATGCAACTGCATCAACACTCGGTAGCACACTTATGTTTAGCAAGAATGTCTGTGTTTCAGAGGTACTTGAAGAGACACACCATTTTATGCAGAACAAGCAACGTCTGAACGATAATAAAGGGGCAACACTACGAATCATTCTCAACGAAATCGATGCAAAAACCTTTATTATTGACAACGCGAAAAAGTACGGCGTGCCGCGCGATGAGATTGAACATATTCAAAGGCAATTAACAAGCTATCAAGAAGAACTTGCTAAGTATAAGGAGGAGCACAATGGCGAAGATTATTGATGAGTGGGAAATACCGAATGAAGGGATAATTCTCACGCTGGACGAGGATGCGCCATTTAGACCATACAGCCATTATGTGATTGATGGCGTGAAATATGACCCTTTGATAGTGTACGATATGGGCAAGAATGTCATCGCAGTAAAAGCATGTGGCGGTTTTATCGGAAAGACGGTTGAATTTAAGTAAGGAGGGCGACGGATGGACAAGTTCAAGGATATGGCGAGAGTGATCGCGGCGATTGAAAGCGGGCAGGGAAAACCCGTTTTTAATCTAGCACTTGTATCAGAAGAAGCCCTCGGCATACCAGAAGAACGTCGAGATGATGCCGCTATGTTGCTTTACAAGAACGGCTATATCGAAGGTCTCCGAATCATCGAAGGTATTGACGGTCAGCGAATGCCGCACATCTTTTGGGATATGTCCAGCCCGAACATCACGCTGAGGGGGTACGAGTTCATCGATGAAAACCAGCCCTTAAAGAAAGCATTCAAGGCACTAAGCAAATTGGATATACCAACAGCAATGCAAGTTCTTTCAAACACGTACAACAAATTTGCAAAATAACCAACTAGACCGCTAGGGCACAGTCCAGCGGTTTTTCTATACCCGAAAGGAGCTGACCTCATGGCAACGGTAACCCATCACAGCACACACAACGGCACGGGTTCAATGTCCCATGCAGGGCGGAGCGAGTTCATCGACCACACGCAAGAAACCCTTGCGCGGCTGAATGAACAGGCGTACGGCTACCTTGTCGCAATGGGCATCGAAGCCGTGAAGTGCATCAACCAGCAGATGGAAAACGGCTACGGCAAGCCCATCTGGCAGACGGGCGACCTTATGCGGGACGTCAGCTATCAGGTGCACAACGAAACCTGTAGCGTGGACGTGGGCAATACTCTGGAGTATGCCCTTTTCGTTCACGATGGCACGCGGCACATGGAAGCACGACCCTATATCCGTGACGCGATCCTCAACAACAAAGAGTTTGATCATCGAAAAAGCAGACCCCGAAATGATCGGAGTCTGCCTTTTGCATTGTTGATGAATCACAGCACAATATCGCCCGGGCGGTATCCCTTCGGAAGCGGCTCTTCCTCTACAAAATGGAAATCATCATCCATTAGCACCGGCAAGAATGCCTCGAAGGGCAGACGGTCAAATTCGCCTGCATAACTGCTGGCGCCGAACCAACCGCCCTCTTTGGCTTTCAGGTTCAAGTCACGGGCAAACTTTGTATCGTTGGAGCAATCATGAACCACGAAAGGCCACTGCTCTTCGTCTGCCATGCGCATGATCTCCAGCGTCATATCACGGCTGCAAATGGGGGACAAATAGCCCTGGCGGCACTGGTACATGTTTTCGCCGAAATAGTTGCCCAGATTGTTCGCATTCAAATGCAGTTCGGCACAGTTCATGAAATCCAGCCCCGTGGCCATAATGGCGTCCTTCTTCTTCTGGAAGCCCGCAAAGTATTCGCGGGTCATGGGCGTTTCAATGCCCACCATGGGAATATACTTCTTGGCCAAGCGAATATTC
>CAVBFK010000316.1:0-9177 GCA_963594395.1 Lachnospiraceae bacterium | reverse complement strand
CCGCCGGAGTCATTGCCAGCATTGCCTTCGGTGTGCCTGTGCCCGCCGTGGACGGGAATGTAATCCGCGTGGTATCCCGGGTGTGCGGCATTCGTGAGAATGTGGGAATCCCGTCCGTCCATCGTGCCCTGACCGCCAGTGCTTCCCAGCTGGTATCGCCCATGCGTCCCGGAGATTTCAATCAAGCCATAATGGATCTTGGTTCCGCCGTCTGCACCCCCGGCACGCCGGACTGTGAGGCCTGCCCTCTGCAGAATCACTGCGATGCTTTCAAAGAGGGTGATGCGGAGCTTTTGCCCGTACTGCCGAAGAAGAATCCGCCTAAGGAGATCGAGTATGATCTGTTGCTCATCCGCAGTGAAGCAGGCGTTCTTGTTCGTCAGCGCACAGAAAGCATGCTGCAAGGCCTGTGGTGCTTCCCCATGTTGGAAGGTCATCATGCCATCAAGGCTCTTCCGGCATCTGCCAAGCGCCGCCTTGGGCTGAAAGTCAGCAGCACCGTTTATCTGGACGATGCACGCCACGTGTTTACCCACCAAGTGTGGAAGATGAAAATCTACCGAATGGATACAGAGCAAGTAACCGCTCCGGAAGGCTGGCATTTTGTAAATGAAGCGGAGCTTGCCGCGCTTCCCATGCCAACAGCCATTGCCAAAGCAAGAAAAGAAGCTGTTCATTTGTTAACAGAATGATTTTGTGACAAAAAACACGTTATGTTCCCATTTTGTACCCATGCAAATAAAAATTTGTTGTAAAAAACCTTCCATAAATGCGTCCAAACGGTAAATTTTTTCTAAATTCCTCTTGACAATCATTATAGAAACATATAGAATTAGTATGATCCGTGAATATGGATACAGTCTTATTAATTAGGCCGCGTCCAGAAGGGGTCAGCAGTGACCGTTTTTGTAAGCGCGGACCATGAAAGAGGAGGTTACCCATTATGAAATCTACCGGTGTTGTTCGTCAGCTCGATACCCTCGGCCGCATCGTTATCCCGATTGAGCTTCGCAGAACTATGGACATTAACGTGAAGGATACCCTGGAAATCTTCACCGAAGGTGACACCATCATTCTGAAGAAGTATCACCCTGCCTGCATTTTCTGCAACGAAGCAAACAACGTTGTCCACTACAAGGGCAAGCTGGTTTGCAAAGACTGCCTGGAAGAGCTAAAGCACGCAAAGGACTAATGCGGATCAAGAGTGCCCTCGGTCATATGTGCCGCGGGCACTTTTCTTACCAAATTTTTGACTTGTGACTTGCAAAGTCCTTTCCTTCATCTTATAATGAAGGGGCGTTGAGAGGATGTTTTCCTCTTCAAAGAAAGGACCTATGACGATGCTTAAGACCTATAAGGAAGAAGTAGTTATCCGCACCTGCAACTGTGACCTTGCAGGACAGTGGCGCCCCAGTGCCATCCTGGAAACCATGCAGGAGATTGCCGGCGCACACAGTGAGCTGCTGGGTGCGGGACGCAATGTGCTGATTCAGCAGGGCGTTGTGTGGATTTTGACCCGCCTGGAAGTGGTGATGGATCGCTATCCGAAGATCGGTGAGCGTGTCTCTGTTGAAACCTTCCCCATGACGGTGCGCCGCTGGTTCTTCCCCCGCTATTTTATTTTCCGTGACGAAAGCGGCAACGAGATCGGCCGTGCAGGCAGTCTGTGGGCACTGCTGGACATCAACACTCGCAAGATGGTTTCCCCCGATGACGTAAAAAAGCTCATGCCCGATAACTCTGACCTGCTGGCACCCCTGGGATTGCCCGCCACGGTTGCTGAAGTTTCCGGTACGCTGGAAGCTAGTGACTTTATGCCTGTGTATACAGATTTGGATGTGAACATGCACGTCAATAATACCCGTTATATGGATTGGTGCTGTAATGCCCTGGGCATTGATACCATGAGTAAGTATTGCCTCGGCCGCTTTGCAGTGAATTATGATGCAGAACTTCGCGCCGGTCAGGAAGTTCATGCCGAGCTTCGCAAGCTGGCCAATGATTTCTCCTTCTGCGGCTTCCATGACGGCAAGCGCCACTTCGATATCGGCGGCGTGCTGATGGAAAGGTAAAAAATAGATTGCCCTAAGAGCCTACTTTATGTAGGCTCTTTTTGTTGCAGTCGAAGCATGTCCCAATAGGTTTTATCCAGTATTTCATTGATTTCATCCAGAGTTTTGTTTGTATTCCCATTTAGGTACATCTCATATAATTCAACCACTCCGCCAGCAAGTATATGCAGCATCGTCTCGTAGGAATCATCATCCTGCTTCAGCTTTTCTTGATTATTCGCAAGCATAAACTCCACAAAGGCATCTTTCGCCATCACCACACATTCATAATATCTTGATGAATGTGCTATCATATAACTTACTTCCAATTCGCTCTGCATATTCTGTGCAAAGAATTTCAGCAATGGCAGTGGGCCTTTCTTCGGGTTATTTTCACCCGCGTCTGTAACGCATTGACGAAGTTTCTGTTCAAACTCATGCCACATTTCATCTTCCATGGAGATGATGTCTGTATAATGCATATAAAACGTATTGCGGCTCACTCCCGCTTTTTCAGCAACAGCGGATGCCGTCACTTTATTGGCCGTATCGGGTGCAGTAAGCTCAATGTAGGCTTTTTGAAGCAACTTCTTTGAACGAACTGCATTGCGATTTGAACCTGCCATGTTTTTCTCCTTCTTAGTACACTTTCATGCTTTTTTGTACGAATTAGTACAGATTGGCTCAAAAGTGACCATTGAATTTGTTTTACATCGTCATTATAATGGACTTGTAATCAAAAGTCAAGAAAATCATTTCTGTATTGGCAGTATTTACTGTTAATAGAATGATTTTCAGAGGAGGTGAACAATGATGTTCCCGCATTGCAGAGATCCAGGTAACAAAAAATTCTTACATAACCATGCCTGCCCGCATACATCGCTACTGCGATGATCGTTCTGTAAGGACTGTACATTGTGACACATTACCGTACAGAAATCAAGAAGAATAGGAGGCTTTCGTATGAAAAAGTTTATTGCTCTTTTCCTGTGCATTTTGACTGTTTTCTCTTCTGTTTGTGCCATTGCTGAAACGCAGATTTACTAGAGTGGAAGTGTTACAAGTGGCTCTCCCGCATGGTCTACTCCTGCTGAATCAACCGGCACCAGCTGGCATATCGAATGGGGCGATGGTACGAACATCGCTTCCAATCGCCGTGCTGTCGTACGAATCAAGGCTGCTGATGGCAGCTATGCAAGTTCGCTGTTTGTCTACAGTAAGAAGTCTACCGCTTATCATAAATACATTTCTACTTACGCTCAGGGCAAAGCGAAAACCTACGCAAGCGGTCGACTTGATGACCGCGATGGTGCACAAGGTCCGTTGACCGTCACCGGTTATTTCTTTAACTGACTTTCATGTCACAGTGCGCATATGAAAAGGAGGCAGACATATCTGTGAAACGCTTTTTCTGTGTATTCCTTGTGGCTATTCTTTGCATCGGCTGCATGTTTTCCGCTTGTGCAGAAGAAATTAAATTCTATCATTGCATCGATACATGGGATGAGGGCTTCAAGCTTTTCCAAGCCGCCCACCCCGACATTACTTATGGTCGCACTGACGAATACTATTCAAATGCTTCCGTTTTAGCTGGCAAATTAATCACGCGCGAACTTGACAGCGATATTCTTGGATTGCAACTATCAGAAATTAACGTAAAAGAAATCATAGAAAAGGGCTATTTCCTGGATCTTTCTGACTCTACCATCATTTCTAATGCCGTTAGCCAAATGATTTCCACCATTGCTGAAGCAGGCATGTATGACGGTAAAATTTACGGCCTTCCTTATTTTGTTGCCTTTGATTACTGGTATGCAGATACTGACGCTTGGGAGCAAGCAGGTCTGGACATTTCTCAAGTTCCTCATACGTTTCCCGAATTTCTGGACTTTGTAGAAGCCTGGTGCGAACGTATTGAAGAAGAACCCGAAGCCAATATCCGCATTGATGCCGAGTACGATCCTACGATGTATAGCGATTCTTTCTATACTTTACTTTTCACCGGAATGTTACTTGACGAGTACATGATGCAAAAAGATTACGCCGGTGAAGATCTTACTTTTGATGCAGATGAATTGGCTCCTTTGCTGGAGCGTGCCAAAGAGCTTGGTCAGCGGCTCTATGAAGCAGAGCCCGCCATTCAAGTGTCAGATGAAAGTTTCGGATATTCCCTTTTCAAGCAAACAACGCGTCCATCATGGCCGAATGACAGCAACCTCATGGTTTCCATGCGATTGGATGAGAGCCAACCTAAGCTTGTTCGTACGATTGTTTCTGTTTTGACCATTAACAGTGCCACAAACTACCCGGACGATTGTATGGAACTGTTGGAACGTATGGCCGAGAATCCCGGCTATGAGAATAAGCCTTTCCTCTATCTGAACAGCGAGCCTGTCGAGCAAAAGAGCTATGCCAGCAACTTGGAAGCCACTAAAAATCACATTGCCGAAACAGAAACAAAGCTTCAAGATGATTCGTTGGATGAAGAGGAACGTGAAGAGTTAGAAGAAGCATTAAGCAGTTATCAAACTGTCCTTGCTCAATCCGAAGAAACACGCTATGTTGTTTCGCCAACACAGTTAGCCGATTATCAGCAAAACTACGGTAATCTGTACGTGACTATTTCCGGCACTTTGGCCGCCGGCACCGATGGTTTTAACAATATGACAGATCTGAAGAAACAGTTTGCCTCCGGATTGCTGTCCGTTTCTGATTTTCTCAGCCAGTTGAACCATCTGGCACAGATGATTCGGTTGGAAGAATAATTTCTTGTTATCTTTCTTAATCCACATTCCCAGGATGGCAGGATTTCCTGCCATCCTATGTTCAGTGAAGGAGGTTCCTGCCATGAAACGTTTCCTTGCATTCTGTATCGCATTGTGCTGTGTTTTCTGCATCGGCAATGCGCTTGCCGAGAGCACTGCCAACGAAACGATGGTCGTTTTTTCTGCGACTGAAACCACCGTAAGCTTGTGCCGAGACAGTTCTTCTGACAGTGGCTTTTATTTGCTCACCTCCGAAGCGTTGTATCACTGGGATTCTTCCTCCAATTCCATAAAAAAGAACACCGAAGCGGCCAATGAATCTATCTCCGCTATTGTCTCCTATGAAGGAAACCTTTATGGCGTTGACAATCATCAAAACATTCTGCAGTTTGAAAACCAGCAGTGGTGCACATTAAAAAGCAATGACGTTAGCGACGATGAAAATTTCCGTTGCAAGGTAGACTGCGGAAACGGTTATTTGTTTTATTCCTATAAAGATGGAGACGATACCATTCACTTGATTTCATACAATTTTGAATTGCAGTGCTTCACCGTGCTTCATGCATTTGAATCCATGCAATTTCACTATGACAGCTTGCATGACCGATTGGTCAATGTTTCATACGTCGAATTTGACGATCATGAGGAAGCCGCATCCGGCTACTATGTACATAGCTATGACTATCAAAACAACGCCTATGAGGAAGATGCCCTTATTGACGGCTTGAGCGGTACATTCCGTGATTGGACATACGATGCAGATCATGATCGTTTTTTCTTTAGTTTTCGTGACAAAACCTTGAGTTACGTTCGGGGTTCATCCGTGGAAGATTTCGCGCCTTACGCCAGCGGAATCACCGCCTATATCGGCAATGAGACTTTAGCCATGATTGGCGGGCACGAAACCTTTGAATTGCAGATTTGCAAGGCTGAAACATCTGACCGTCAAATCACTGTGATGGGTTACAGCACCGTTTATCAGGCCGATTTTACGAAAGAAACCGGCATCGCCGTTAACTATTACACGTCTTCGCAGGACTCCACCACAGCGGCCATCACGCAAATCATGACCACACAAGATGCTACGGTGGATATTATCGGTCTCCATGCCGATGAAGGGTTATCCCTTATCAAGCAAAAAGGCTTTTACACGGTGCTGAACAGTGAAACCTTGTTGAATGCATACAGTGAATTGTATACAACCGTTGTTTCCCCGATATGCAATGACAATGGTGAAATCATCGCATGGCCGGTTTTCGTAACGCCGACCCTTATGAGTGCAGAAAAAGACTTGCTTGAGTCGTATGGCTTTGCTGTTCCTCAGTCCTTCGAGGAATTTCTTGACCTGGTGCCGCAGATTCTATCCTCCAACCTGTTGCAGGAGCAGGATTGCGTACTGCTCAGCGTGCTTTCCTACAATCGGCACGATATGTTCCAGTATCTTGTTGAACAATATGTGCTGTCCTGCTACGTGCAAGGCAAAGATGTTGATTTCACCGACGAAACGTTTGCACGGCTTGCCGCACGGGTGCTGGAGGAAGTGCCGGAAGAAGACCCAAGCCCCAGCAATGAAGACGGTGAACGCACCGCGCTGTTCAACTTTTACAGCGCATCCAATATCATTTCCGATGAATTGTCCGTTCCCCTGCCCTTGACCAATGACGGAACCACCGGCATTTATACCAATCTGACGGTGTTGATCGTCAATCCGTACTCCGAACATAAGGAAGAGGCCACTGCCTTCTTGGAGTATCTGACAACCAAGCGTACCCCCGAGGATTATGCATTGTATGCCTCTCTGACAGAGCCTGTGTTGAACGACAACATTGTACAGCAAATCAATGCACTGCAAGAGCAGGTGCAGGCTTTGAACGTTGCATCGGACGCTGAAAAGATCGACGAATTGCAGGCTGAAATATCCTCATTGGAAAGCATCAAGTACACGATTTCCCCCACAGCCATTGAAAGTTACCGTGCACTGACTGCCTCCTTTGTGATTCCGGAAGATTCGTTGCCGACAAACACCGTGCGCTTCACCAGTCTCATCGAACGCACAAGCAACGGCATGATGTCGCTGGATCAATTCACGGAACAAGCTAACCAGTACGTGCAGATGGTGGTGCTGGAAGGAATGTAAGTGATCTATATTGTGATGGCAGGAAGAAATTTTCCTGCCATTTTTGTTGTATGCAACACTAGCTCAGGAAGTCGTTCAGATTGTATACAATCGCTCTTCTGCCATTCTTCAAGGATGATTTCATTTCGCCTATCCCTTTACAAAGCCATGGGAATGGGGTATCATAAGACGTACCCAAAGGAGTGAAGTTATGTTTTCCGATACACTGACCCTGTTCGCCACGGCTGCCTTCGGATTAGAAGGCATTGTGGCTGATGAGCTTCGCCGGCTGAAAATGGCTAACGTGCAGGCCGAAATCGGCGGTGCACGGTTTGAGGGCTCCCTGCTGGATGCCTTCCGTGCTGACCTGATGCTCCGCTGTGCCGACCGTGTGCTGATTATCCTTGCTGAAGAGGAAGTGCACACCTTTGAGGAGCTTTTCCAGCTGGTGAAGAGCATTCCGTGGGAGTCGATCCTGCCCAGAGATGCCAAGATGAACGTCAGCGGCAAATGTGCGCGCAGTCAGCTGATGAGCATCCGCGACTGCCAGTCCATCACCAAGAAGGCCATGATTGAGCGCCTGCGCACCCGAACCCATCAGGAGACGTTCCCCGAAACAGGCGTGGTCTACCCCATTGACGTGAGCCTGCACAACAACATTGCCCGTATTACCCTTGATACCTCCGGCGATGCGCTGAACCGCCGTGGATACCGCACCTGGAACGGCGAGGCACCTCTGCGTGAAACCCTGGCCGCCGCTTTGGTGGAGCTGTCTCCCTGGCGCCCCGGCATGCGTCTGCACGACCCGTGCTGCGGCACAGGCACGCTGCTGATTGAGGCTGCTTTCCGCCAGAGCCACCGTGCCCCCGGCCTGACCCGCAGTTTTGCCTGTGAATCCTTCGACGGATTCCCGCAGAAGGAAGCGGCAGACGTACGCCGTCAAGCCAAGATTGACTTTGAACCGGATCGCATTCACAGCATCAGCGGATCGGACATCGATGCCGCGCCGCTGGAGCTGGCCGCACGTCACGTCGCCCAGGCCGGACTCAAGGGACGGATTGATCTCACCTGCCAGGGGCTGGAGACCTTGCAGTTACCCGACGAAAAGGGCGTGTTCCTGTGCAATCCGCCCTACGGTGAACGGCTCAGCGACCGCAAAACCTGCGAAAAGCTCTATCGTGAAATGGGGCTGTTGCTGAAGCGTCATCCCGGTTGGAGCCTATGTGCCATTACCTCCGATCCGATGTTTGAGCGGTCCTTTGGCCGCCGTGCAGATAAGAAGAGAAGGCTGTACAACGGCCGACTGGAATGTGAATTCTTGATTTATCGGTAAATTTGCATAAAAGAAGAGCACGGATGCGACAAGCGCTGATCCGTGCTCTTTCTTGTTGTCTCAATTATTCCTTCCCTAGCATAGCGGCGCCGATCAGGCCAGCATCTGCGCCGAGCTCAGCCAGCTCAATGCGGGCATACTCCAAGTCCTTGAAGAGGCAATACTTCGGCACTTCCTTGCGGACAGCATCCAGCAGGAAAGCACCGGACTTGCTCACGCCGCCGCCCAGCACGATGACTTCAGGGTCCAGCACGTTGCAAATATTAGCAATGCCCTGAGACAGGTAGCAGACGTAGCGGCGGAACACGCTCTCGCCTACCGCATCGCCAACGCGAGCGGCATCTACCACCATGCGGGCATTGATCTTATTCATGTCACCTTCGCAGGATTCCATGATCACGCTGTCGGGGTACTGGGGCAGCATTTCCCGTGCCATGCGGATGATGGCCGTAGCAGAGCAATAGCGCTCCATGCAACCGCGGTTGCCGCAGGTGCAGGGCTCGCCGTCCATGCGGATAATCATGTGGCCAATCTCACTGCCGGTGCCGTGGAAGCCGCTCCACACCTTGCCGTGAAGGACGATGCCGCCGCCCACGCCGGTGCCCAGGGTAATAAACACGCTGGAATCTGCATTGGCAGACACGCCGGCAACAGCCTCAGCCAAGCCGGCAACCGTGGCATCATTGTCAATATAGACAGGCTTGTTCAGCGTGCGCTGAAAAATCTGGCGGAAGGGCACGTGATGCCAGCCCAGATTGGTGCAGAAAATCACCTCGCCGGTCTTCTTATCGGCAATGCCGGGAACGCCCACGCCCACGCTGGCCACATCATCCAGGGTGTAATCGCTCTTTTCCAGCACTTCCAAAGCATAGCGTGCCATGTCGCTAATCTGCTTATCCGGCGTATCGGAAA
>CAVBFK010000315.1:0-4368 GCA_963594395.1 Lachnospiraceae bacterium | reverse complement strand
CTTTGGCTCCGTTGACAACGGCAGACTATCAGCGACACGAGGATGATGCTGTGATCATGACGGATGTGTTGCAATGGATGCATGAAGCCATGGATGCCTGCCCCTGGGCTGATGCCGAACGATTGGGCGTTGTCGGATTCGGCTGGGGAGGAGCACTTGCGGTGCGCCTGTGTGCGGAAACAAAGCGGTTCCACGCGGCGGCAACACAGAATGCGGTAGCGGCAGATTTGATTCAGTTTGCATCTGCACAAGATACAGGAACGTGTGCTTCCTACGATTCTTTCACCGATTTTATGATGGACAGCCTGAAAACTTCACCTGTTAGTATGGCGGAAAAGGTCACTGTGCCGTTCCTTGTACAGCATGCGATGCAGGATATGGTTTGCCCCGTAGAACATGCCCATCAGCTGTACTCAGCGTTGAAGGAAACGCATCCTGATACACCCATACGGCTGATGCTCATGCCGCATGCTAATCACGTTTTTCTGACGGAAGGCACTGCCGAACAACAGAAAGTGGCGGTGCAAGCAGTGGCTGATTGGATGAAAGAACATCTGTAAGATGGCAATAACAAAGAAGAAGGCAACACCGCGTTTGTGCAGTGTTGCCTTCTTCGATAAAGTTTATCCCACCAAAATCCCAATCAGCAGTCCCAGCTGTGCAACGGTATTCACCGTTTGTTCAATCCAGTGGGAGCGCTGCTTAGTGCTATCCAGCTTTTTGGCGAACACGCCCATGGCGGCCATGCCAAGGAAGGCAATCAGGAAGAAAATCACCGCCGGGAAAGAGGTGATCGTTGCCCAAAGTGCGGCGGCGTCTGCACCGGTGAGCCCGGTAATCAGGCTCATGATGATCAGCAGAAATCCTGCAGGCATCAGGATGCGCATCTGCTTATTCAGGGGCGCAATGTCTTTCTTGGTGCAGGCGATGATTATTTTCCATGTGACTTTTCCGAGACCGCCTAGCACGCATAGGCAGGCGCCAATGATGAACAAGAGATTCTTCCATCGGCTGCCGATCAGCAGCATGGATGCGCTGAAGAGCAGTACGGGTACCGCATCAAACAAGGCGAGGGACAGGGGCAGATCTTCATACTTCTTTTTCATCGGATAACTTCCTTTCCGTAACAGTCTTTGCTTTCGCTGGCGAGGAGATAAGTTCCTGCTGAAATGCAAGAAATTTGTTTTGCCTTGCACATGTGCCATTTGACAAAAATCCGACCGATTTATCCGTATTGTAAAAATTGTTCGCAATGCAGACGCATTTTTTTGTAAAAACCCTTCTCAAACCATGGGTTTTGCGTTATAATCAAGAACGGAAAATCCAAGCGGAAGAGGTTGATGGCGTGACTGATTTTGTGAGCACTTGGAATTCTGACTCTTTTCTGACCTACCCCGTGGGACCTCTGGGACTGATTGCCATGAAAGGTACTGAAGAGATTGGCGAAAAGGTAAACCAGTGGCTGCTGAAGTGGCGTTCCCATACGGAAGAATCCATGCCCGACATGGCAACTGCCCCGGGTTTGGAACGACAGGACTTTCTCATTAAAACGACCTGCCCCCGTTTTAGCAACGGTGAAGGCAAGGGCATGATCAAAGAAAGCGTCCGCGGCCTGGATCTTTATATCCTGTGCGATGTGGGCGCTTATAACTGCACCTACAACATGTATGGTCAGGAAGTGCCCATGGGTCCCGACGAACACTTCATGGACCTGAAGCGCCTGATTGCTGCCATCGGCGGTAAAGCCAAGCGTATCACGGTCATCATGCCCATGCTCTATGAAGGCCGGCAGCACCGCCGTTCTTCCCGCGAGAGCTTGGACTGCGCTATGGCTTTGCAGGATCTGGAGAACATGGGTGTGAGCAATATCATCACCTTCGATGCCCACGATCCCCGCGTGCAGAACGCCATCCCCACCACTTGCGGATTCGAGTCTGTGATGCCTTCCTACCAGATCTTCAAGGCGCTTCTCCGCCACGATAAGGATCTGAAGATTGAAAAGGATCACATGATGGTGGTCAGCCCTGACGAAGGCGCTATCGACCGTAACATCTTCTACGCATCCGTGCTGGGACTGGACATGGGCTTGTTCTACAAGCGCCGTGACTATACCCGCATTGTGAACGGACGCAATCCTATCGTTGCTCATGAGTATCTGGGCGCATCTGTTGAGGGCAAGGATATCCTGGTGGCAGACGATATCATCGCTTCCGGCGAATCTGTCATTGATTTGGCCCGTGAACTGAAGAAGCGCAAGGCAAACCGCATCTTTGCCGCGGCAACCTTCGCCCTGTTCACCAACGGCATTGAGACCTACAACAAGGCCTATGAGGAAGGTATCATTGACCGCGTCATTTCCACCAACCTGACCTATCGCCGCCCTGAACTGAAGGCAGCACCCTGGTTTGTGGAAGCAGACATGAGCAAGTACATTTCCTACATCATTGCCACCTTGAACCACGACCGCTCTTTGAGCAACCTGCTCAATCCCTACGATCGTCTGCATCGCCTCATGAACAAGTACAATGAGGAACAGGCGGCCAACGGCACTCGCCTGGTGTAAGCGATGGAGATGAACATTCGCCTGGCGACGGCGGAAGATTGTGCAGCGCTGGCGAGTGTGAAAACCGCCTATGTGCGCACACTGTTCCGCGGCATTTTGACCCAACAGGAACTGAAACTTGTGGCACCCGAGAATTATCGGGACACGATTGCAGCGGCTATTGAGGCACCCGGTCGGCAGGTGCTGGTACTGCAGGAACCGGATCGAATCGCGGCTTACGTGATTTTCGGTGCAGATCCTGAAGAACCCGGCTACGGCATGATTTTCGATTGTGCCTTCGCCATGGATTGTGATCACGAACACCGCGATCGGATGATAACCATGGCGGTGAATATGATGGCTGATGCAGGCATGGATCAGGTGCATTTCTGGCTAATGCGGGAAAATTTCTTCGCGCGTTTTCAGCTGGAAAGCTTCGGCTTCAAGGAAGAAGGCATCCTGCGCAACCTCGGTGAGGGCGACCATGAGATGCAGATGATGCGGTATCTCTACCGTACGCATCAGAGCTAACCGACAGAGGTGACGCAAATGGCACAGCCCACGATGCTGGCATTCAACTTTGCAGATGCTCGGCTGGATTCCCTGCGCAAAGTCTGCACCAGGAAGCACATTCGTCTAATCGAAGTTGCTTCGGCAGATCAGGCGCAAACCATAGCCTCCATTTGCGGCATGACGCCGAAAAAGGAATCTGCTTCGGCAGATACGCCTTTTGCAGATGAAGTGATCGTGATGGTGCACTTCACGCCCGGCGGATTGAATGCCTTCCTGCAGGCCTGGAAGCAGGCTGACCAAGCTACGATTGCATTGAAAGCCATGCTGACACCCACCAACATGGGCTGGACAGCATGCCAACTGCATGCGGAGTTGCTCCAAGAAGATGCTGCCATGAAGCAGCATGACGGATCTGTTCATCAAGCATAAAACAACGCCCCCTGCGGTGGATTGCCGCAGGGGGCGTTCTGTATAAATTTACGCTTTCACCGTATGCTTCTTTTCCAGCCGCTTTGTCAGCAGGATCCGCATAACCACCATAAGAATGGTAGAAACGATCAGCACACCAATCAGCACAGCCCATGCCGTGACGGAAAGAGCGCTGACGTCAATGAGGAAGACCTTGCCGAAGGCTAGCACAGCGCCTGCAAAGCCGAGGCACATGGCACCCAGCAAAACGGCACGAATGGGCGTGAAGGGAGTGCACACACGGAAGAGGGCAACCAAGCCAATTACTCCGGCAGACAAGGCGGCCATGGTGGAAATGACCGTACTGTTATGTCCAAAGTGGGACATCAGCATGGAGGCGGCAACGCAAAGCGTTACACCGGCCGCACCGGGCGCGGCTTTCAGTAAGACGGTTTCCAGAAAGTTGCCCTGCACACGTTCGTGATTGGGTTCCAGCGCCAAGAAGAACGTGGGGATGCCGACGGTGATGGAAGAGATCAGCGTCAGCTGAATGGGCTGGAAGGGATAACTCAGTGTGGTCAGCAGGGTCAAGATACTCAGGGAGAAGGAGTAGAGTGTCTTCACCAGGAACAGAGAGGCGGCACGGGTAATGTTGTTGATGACGCGGCGTCCCTCATTGACCACCAAGGGAAGCGAAGAAAAGTCTGCATTCAGCAGTGTCAGCTGTGCCGCATGCTTGGCGGCATCGGAGCCGCCGGCCATGGCGATGGAGCAATCAGCAGCCTTCAAGGCGGGAATGTCATTCACACCGTCACCGGTCATGGCAACGCTGTGGCCGTTCTTTTTCAGCGCTTCCACCAGCTGACGCTTCTGCACGGGGGTAACGCGGCCGAAAACCGTATACA
>CAVBFK010000314.1:0-6471 GCA_963594395.1 Lachnospiraceae bacterium | reverse complement strand
GAGAGGGGAGCAACCGCTTTGAAAAGCGGTTATCTCCCCTCTCGCGCTCACCCCTCTTCCCGAAACTTTTATAGGGAAGAGGGGTTTTTTTATTCGATTTTCGAGGAGGGTGCGGGAGGGAGGGTTTTGGCACAAAAGCCCTGTGCGACCATTGCGAGTGCTGAGTTTTGCCGTTTTCATCTTTCCATGCCCACCCCGAAAACCATGATAAAAGGGACATGCGATCTGTTTGATGCATGTCCCTTTTTTATGAAAGTTTAGGGAAACGAGGAGAGCGCGAGAGGGGAGAAAACGCTTTTCAAAGCGGTTTCTTCTCTCTCGCAAAAAACCCGTCCCCTCACACCGAGAACTGCCACTTGATGAACTGTTCCAGGGCGGTCATGGCGTTGTGGTAGCCGTTGTTGTTGCGCAGCACCACGTCAGCGGCGGCGCGGTAGATGTCGATGCGCTCATGATAGAGGCGCTCCACTTCTCCCAGACCCTTCTGCGCCAAAAGGGGGCGGCGCTCCAGCTTAATGTCGCTCATGATGTCCTCCAGCGGGCGGTCAATGAGCAGAATCATGCCGCTGGACTGCATTATGGCGCGGTTTTCTTCCCGGAGAATCATGCCGCCGCCGGTGGAGACAATGGCGGGCGTCTCCCGCGTCAGCTGAATGAGCAGGTTCGTTTCCGCGCGGCGGAAAGCGTCCTGGCCGTATTGATCGAAAATGTCCGTCACCGGGCAGCCGAAGGAGGCGGTAATCCACCCGTCGGTGTCTACATAGGGAAGCCCCAAATCGTTGGCCGCACGGCGTCCCAGACTGCTCTTGCCGGAGCCGGGCATGCCAATGAGAAACAGATGACGCTCCATCATGGCGATCAGTCCTCCTTCAGCAGCTTTTCCTGAACCCCGCGGCTGAGCCGCATGATCTCCTGATAGAGGGCGCGGGTTTCTGCAGTGAGGGTTTTGTCGGTCAGATAGCCGCAGCGGGAGAGCAGCACCTGCTCTTCACGGCTCTGATCCAGCACGGGAAGCCCCTTGGCTTTCTTCGTTTCCGCTACCTTTCGACTGATCTCCATGCGCTTTTCAAACAGCGCCACCATTTCACGGTCAATTCCATCCAGTTGAACCCGAAGGTCACTCAGCTCTTCCATCCCTTACGCCTCCTTGCTTTCGCCCTTCTTCATGGTGAAGGTGAAAGCAGATCCTTCCTTGGTATCCTCCAGATAAATTTGTTCGCCGTGCATCTGCATAATCCTCTGGCAGATACTCAATCCCAGGCCGGTTCCCTTGCCGGAGGTGTGGGCGCGATCCGCGGTGAAGAACCGCTCGAACACCTTCGGCCGATCCTCCGGCAGAATGCCCACGCCGTTGTCTGCCACGGTAATGGCATACTTATCGTCACGGGCGTGCACCGACAGGGTAATCTGCCCGCCTTCCGGGGTAAACTTCATGGCGTTATCCAGCAGATTCACCACCACCTGCTCGATGCGGTCACTGTCTCCGCAGACAAACAGATTGTCGTCGTCAAAGTCGCACACAATCTCCAGGTGCTTGTTGTCCAGGTCATTCATGCGGCGGATGATGGCACGGCGGAGCATTTCGCAGATGTCGAAGTCCGTAATGGTCAGGGCGGCATCGTCCCGCTCCAGGCGGCTGAGGGCCAGCAGCTGACCGATCAATTTGCTGAGGCGCTTGGTCTCATCCCCCACAATGGCGAGATAATGGGCGTGCTCCTCGGGGGGAATGGTGCCGTCCTCCATGCCCTGCACAAAGCCGCTGATGCTGGTAATGGGGCTCCGCAGTTCGTGGCTGACATTGGCCACAAACTCCTTGCGGCTGGACTCCGTTTCGCTGATCTTGTCCGCCATGGTGTTGAAGGAGCGGGACAGCTCCGTCACTTCGGGGGCTCCCTTGGTGATTTCCACTCGGGCGCCGAAGTCACCGTCTGCCATGCGGCAGGCCGCCGAGGTGACCTGCTTCAGGGGCTTCAGGATGGAGCGGACGTAGAGGAAGGCCAGCACCACCGCGCCCACCAGTACGATCAGGGACACGATAATGACCTTGGTCATCAGGCTGTCAATGCCGCTTTCAATATACTGCACCTTGGTTTGAATCAGCACCGCGCCCAGCACGGTGTTGTTCTGCATAAAGGGAACACCCACGGTGAAGGTGGGATCGCCGTTGACCATGGTGCGCACGGAGATTTCCTCGCCGCCCAGCACCTTGACCAGCGCATTGCTCAGCTCCTTGCCGTTGAGGGAAGAAGCCAGGGTGGAATCCTGCGAGCTGACGGCCTGCATGTTGTCCATCACCTGGCCGGAGCGGTTCACCACCACGATGTAGGCGCCGAACTCATCGTTAACCGATGAGGCCTTCCAGTTCAAATAGCTCTGCCATGAGCTGGCGGTAGAAAAGGTGTGGCCGCCGATGGAAACGGAAGTGCTCTGCGCCGCCAGATAGGCGATTTCCCGCGCTTCCTTCTTCAGCTCGTCCAGCCGATTGTTGATCTGCTGGTTCCGTATGGTGCTGCAGCAGATGCCGGCCAGCACCACGGTGATCACCACCACCACTGCCACAATCAGGGATATGATACGCTTAAACATGCCCCGTTACTCCCCAAGGGTCACTTGATCTCAAACTTGTAGCCAACGCCCCAGATGGTGCGAATCATCCAGCCGTGCTTTTCGCAGTCGGGCAGCTTTTCCCGCAGACGCTTGATGTGCACATCCACCGTGCGGGAGGAATCACCGGCAAAGTTGTAGCCCCAGACCTGCTCCAGCAGTTGGTCCCTAGTGAACACCTGGTTGGGATGGCTGGCCAGGAAGTACAGCACTTCCAGCTCTTTTGGGGGCATGTCGATTTTCTGCCCTTCGTAGAACACTTCGTACTGCGTTTGGCTGACCGACAGGCCGGGGAAGGTCAGGGTATCGACCTTTTCATCATCCACGGTCTGCGTGCGGCGGAGCACGGCCTTTACGCGGGCGACCAGCTCCTTGTTGTCAAAGGGCTTGGTGATGTAGTCGTCTGCCCCCAGCTCCAGACCCAGCACCTTGTCGAAGGTTTCATCCTTGGCGGTGAGCATGATAATCGGAATGGCAGACGTTTTGCGGATGCTCTTCAGCACGCCCCAGCCGTCCATGCCGGGGAGCATGACGTCAAGGAGCATCAGATCAGGGGGATCTTTCCGGAAAAGGTTCACCGCGTCGTCGCCGCGGTCGGCGCATTCTACGCGGAAGCCTTCTTTTTCCAGATAAAGCCGCACCAGACGGCTGATGTTGGGATCATCGTCAACGAGAAGAATGTAGGGCTTATCAGCCATGGTTTTCAGCCTCCTTTTTAATAACTAGCTGAGTTTGGGATGAATTCAAGGAGTTAAGTTCCAACTTCCAGAGGGCTTTCCGATCGCCCTCTGGACTCCTTCGGATGTTCCCTCCGATGAAGTTGGTTTGTATTGAAACTTAAAAGTTTCGGAACAGCACCCCTTCAAAAATGGGGACTGCGAAGGGGTCAAGGGGGCGACCGCAAAGCCCCCTTGATGCTCGATGAAAACTTTCTTCAAGGGTATGAGCTTGACGTATGGAATAATCGAGTTAAGTTCCAACTTCCAGAGGGCTTTCCGATCGCCCTCTGGACTCCTTCGCAGGCTCTCTCCGATGAGGTAGAGCGGTTATGCAACAGGTGTTAAGTAGCAGTTGAAAACTCCATCAAAGGAGTGCACCGAAGGTTTCCAAAGGGCGACCGGAAAGCCCTTTGGTCGCTCCGCAGAGCGAAATCTCCTTGTCAGATAGCAAGCTTGTCGTATGGAACAAGCGAGTTAATTCCTTTGTTCCAGGGGCTTTGCGGTCGCCCCTGGACCCTTCGCATGTCCTCTCCGATGAAGTTGAGCTGTTATGCAACAAAAGTTAGTGGGCAAAGTCTTACTTCAGTGTAACCACCGTAACACCGCTTTCACCTTCACCATAAACCCCCAGGCGATAGCTCTTCACATGAGGATGATGCTTCAGGTGCTGCTGAATGCCCTGCCGCAATACGCCCGTTCCCTTGCCGTGAATAATGGATACCTCATTCAGGGCAGAAAGCACAGCATCGTCCAGGAAAAGATCCACCACCGGAATGGCCTCGTCCACGGCCATGCCGCGGATATCGCATTCCGTGCGGACGGCCTTGGTCATGGTGCCTGTCTGCGCATGCACCACGGTCTTCGGCTTGGGCTTCTCTTCCTTCACCAGACGCAGCTGGGTAATGTGCGCTTTCAGCTTCAGGATGCCGGCCTGCAGCTGCACCTCGCCCTTGGCGTCCGGGGGCGCCAGCACCGTGCCGCGAGTGTTCAGGGTCAAAATTTCTACTTCGTCGCCGACCTTGACCGTCTTAGGCGGCGCGGTGACGGTGTCAACCTTCTGCTTCAAGCCCTCAGACAGGCTGTCAATGTTCTTTTCCAGCCGGCGCTTTAGTTCGGCGGCTTCCCGCTCGGGGGCATTGGCGGTCTTCTTCAGCCGCTTCAGGTCGGCAAGGATGCTCTCCGACTCGCGCCGGGTCTGCTCCATGATGCGGCGGGCGTCTTCCTTCGTCTTCCGCAGGGTGGTCTCTCGCTTCTCTTCCATCTGCTTGCGGAGCTTCTCGGCTTCATCCCGCAAACGGGTGGTTTCCCGTGCGGCTTCCTCGGCCAGCTTCCGCTCCTTTTCTGCCACCTGGCGGTGATACTCGGCGTTGGCAATCACGTCCTCAAAGCGGATGGATTCGCCGCTGAGCAGCTCTTTGGCGTTGTCAATGAGGAATTCCGGCAGACCCAGTTTGCGGCTGATCTCAAAGGCGTTGCTCTTGCCCGGCACACCAATGGACAGGCGGTAGGTGGGGCGCAGGGTCTCCACGTTGAACTCCACGGAGGCGTTCTCGACCCCTTTGGTTGACAGGGCAAAGGCCTTCAGCTCGCTGTAGTGGGTGGTGGCCAGGGTGCGGACGTGAATATCCAGCAAACGCTGCAGAATGCTCTGCGCCAGCGCCGCGCCTTCCGTGGGATCCGTGCCGGCGCCCAATTCATCAAAGAGCACCAGATCCCGGGGCGTCACGTTCTGCATGATCTCCACAATGTTCTTCATGTGGCCGGAGAAGGTGGACAGGCTCTGCTCGATGGACTGCTCGTCGCCGATGTCCGCAAACACCTGCTCAAACACCGCCAGCTCCGTGCCGTAGTCCGCAGGAACCTGCAGGCCGGCCTGCGCCATGAGGGTGAACAGACCCACCGTTTTCAGGGTAACGGTTTTGCCGCCGGTGTTGGGGCCGGTGATAATCAGGGTGGTGAAGTCCTTGCCCATCCACAGGTTGGAAGGCACCACCTTGTCAGGGTCAATCAGGGGATGACGGCCGCGGATAATGTTGATAAAGCCGTCGCTGTTCAGCTTGGGGGATACGGCGGTCATTTCGCGGGAAAGCAGACCTTTGCAGAAGATGAAGTCCAGCTCGCTGAGCCGCTCCACGTCTTCCTTCAAGGCATCTGCATAGGGAGCCACCTCGGCGGACAGCGCCGCCAGAATGCGCTCAATCTCCTGCTTTTCCTTCACTTCCCACTGCTTCAGCTCGTTGCCCATTTCCACCGCGGCCATGGGCTCGATAAACAGCGTGGCGCCGCTGGCAGATTGGTCGTGCACCAAGCCCGGCACATCGCCCCGATGCTCCGCCTTCACGGGAAGCACATAGCGGTCGTTCCGCATGGTGACAATGGGGTCCTGCAGATATTTGGCGATGGTGGGGTTGTGGGTCATTTGGTTCAGCTTGTCTTTGATGCGCTCCGTTGCGCCCCGCAGGTGACGGCGGATGTTCATCAGCTCGTTGGAGGCGCGGTCGGCAATCTCATCTTCGGAGAGAATGGCGTCCGTAATGTCCTGCTCCAGGTTGCGCAGACTGCTGAGACCCTCTGCCCGCTCACGCAGGTGAGGCGTATTGTCACGGTCGGTGATCAGGGAGGTTCTGGCGGCGCGGCAGGCGCGGAGGAGCTCCGCAATGCCAAGCAGGGCTTTGGGGCTCAGGGTAGCACCCTTGTCGCACAGGGCCAGGAAGGGGCGAACATCCCCATAGGCCACCAGGGGATGACCGCCGAAATAGGTAAGCACCACGGTGGCTTCTTCGGTTTCCTGCTGCCACAGAAGCACTTCCGCCATGTTTTGAGAGGGCTGCAAAGCAAGGCACTTTTCTGCGCCCATGGGCGTTAGTGCCTTTTCAGCCAGTCGTTCGCGGATTTTGGTGAACTCCAGCACCCGCAATGTTCGCTCTGTCATAATACAGTCCTCATCCTCCCGAAAGTTCTCTACCTTATATTTTCTTGCTTTGCATCGCAAATCCTGCTTTTTCAAGCGGTGTTTGCAGTTTCTTCATCTTTTGAAAAACAGCCGTCATGTCGTATGAAACAAGCGGTTGAGTACCCCTTCAAAAAAGGAGCCTGCGAAGGGTCCAGGGGCGACCGCAAAGCCCCTGGAAGTAGGAGCAAAACTCTC
>CAVBFK010000313.1:0-4768 GCA_963594395.1 Lachnospiraceae bacterium | reverse complement strand
GGAAGGCGGCTTTTGTGCCAAAAGCCCCTTCCCGCACCCATCCCGAAAACCACAAAGGAAATTCATATGTTTATAAAAGCTCTGATTTTTCAGCGTAGGGACATATGTAAACAAGGACTGGCTCATCAGATGATAAGCCAGTCCCTATTTTTATAGAGTATTACACTTTTTCCACCCAGGCAAGGGTGGTCATCTTCGGTCCGACGTAGGTGCCGATGACCGCACCAACGTGGCGGCAGAGGATTTCTGCCCCATCGGCAACGCCGCTCTGTGCAATCGCTTCACGAGCCTGCTGCACTTCCTCATCGCACATAGCGCCTGCAATCATGATGGGATAGGCCGTATCAGGCGGGCACTCCTTCAGGCGGTCGATGTACCACTGGCGGCTCTTGGACAGATTACGGACAAAGCCCACCTGGTGCATTTTGCCTTCGCTCATGCGGAGCAGGGGCTTAATATGCAGGGAGGTTCCCACCTTTCCCACAGTGGCGTTAATGCGGCCGCCAAGCACCAGGTACTTCAATTCTTCAAAGCAACCGATCAAGCGGCTCCGCTGAACCAGTGCATTGAGTTCTTCCGCCATTTCCGCGGCATGGGACACGGTGCCGATTTTCTTCAGCGCGTGCATCACCAGAAGAGCTTCACCAATGGAGGCGCTCAGCGTATCGACCACGGCAATACGCTCTTTGTCATCCGACATTTCCCGTGCCAACATGGCAGACTGGTACGTACCGGACAGCTTCGAGGAGCCGGTAATGCACAGAATTTCGTCTTCTGCGTTCTTCAGCAGATTGCAGAAGGTATTTTCAAACCGTTCCGGCGGCACCTGGCTGGTTTTCGGCAGAACCTCCGCAACGCTCAGCCGCTCAAAGAATTCTTCCCGGCCGATGCCGATACCGTCCAGGTATTCCTCCTGACCAAAGCGGACAGACAGCGGCACCACCGTAATCCCCCATGCCTTAGCTTCCTCTTGGCTAATATCGGACATGCTGTCCGTAACAATATGAATCATACATTTTCCTCCTTGATGGCATCCGTAAAGAACCGCCACGTTGCGTCCAGCACACTGAGCACCTGATCCATCTGATTTTCCGGCACCGTTGCCAAAATCGCGTGCGTCATGTGCGAATGGTAGGCCTGGTGAATCTTCTCTGCCTGCACTGCCTTTTCGGTCGGCAGAATGTGAATGCACCGCTTGTCCTGGGTGGAACGCTGGCGAAGAATATAGCCTTTGCGCTCCAGGGTGTTCATGGCCACGGTCAGGGAGCCCACCGTAATGTGCAGTCTTCCCGCAATGGCCGACATGGTGTTATTCTCCGCATCAGCGCACACGGCCTCCAGAATATGCACCTCACGGATGGTCAGTGTGACGCCTTCTGCCCGCAAAGTATCCTCTTCCAGGCGCAAGGCGTCGTTGAACAAATGCACCAGCACGGTATTGATCTTCTGTTCCTGTGTATCCATCATTCCTCCGAATTTGTTTGAAGTTCAAACTATTCATTCAAAGAAAAAGCTTTGATATTCAAAGCATTTGGGAGTATATCATCTGGCAGGCCTTCTGTCAATCTCTTTATTTGTGGATCAGCAAGTGAAATCTTCACCGTTTCTCCCAAATGACCCTTTCTCAGCAGAATCCTTTTCTGTCCGCTTGACAATCCTCCCCTTTTGTTCAATAATAGAGGCTGTCTTTTTTCTCCTTGGAAGAAGGCGCTCCCATAGAAAAGAATGGAAGTGGACAAATTGCAGCAGCAGCTGAACATGGTTGTTGTGGGTGCCATTAATGTGGACATCAGCGGCACCACGGATACCCAGATGATGCACGGCGATTCCAATCCCGGCCGCGTGAAGGTAACCCTCGGCGGTGTGGGACGTAACATTGCCGAAAACCTTGCCCGTCTCGGTGCAAAGGTAACGATGCTGACCGTTTTGGGTGAAGATGCCAATGCCGCCCATGCCCGTCAGGAATGCGCGCTGGAAGGGATTGATCTGCAGTACGCCCATATCGTGCCCTGCGGACGCACCAGCACCTATCTGTGCCTCAACGACATGGATGGTGAAATCTACGCCGCCGTATCTGACATGAGCATTTGTGAAAGCATCACGCCCGACTACCTTTCCAAGCATCTTGATGTGCTGAATGCCGCCGACATGGTGGTGGTGGATGCCAATATTCCTGAGGATTCTGTTCGCTGGCTGGCAGAAAACTGCCATGCGCCCTTGGCTGCTGATCCTGTATCCGTCAAGAAGGCAGGCAAGCTTCACGACTGTCTCGGAAGCTTTGTCACCCTCAAGCCCAACCGTCCGGAAGCATCCCTGCTGACGGGGGTTGCAATTTCCGGCACAGATGGTTTGGAAGAGGCCGGCAAGCAGATGCTGGCCGCCGGTGTCAAGCGGGTCTTTATCTCCCTGGGCGGTCAGGGTGTCTACTACACGGACGGCGAAGTCAGCGGCATTCAGCCCTGCTGTCCCGCCCACATTGTAAACACGACCGGTTGCGGTGATGCTTTCATTGCCGCTGCCGTCATGGCCTGTGCCATGGGAAAAGACATTCGCGGTATGGCACTCATGGGTCAAGCCGCGTCTGCCATCTGTGCTGAAGCCGAAAGTGCCGTCAGCCCCACAGTCACCATGGATCAAGTAATCAATTTGATGAAACAAACGGAGGAATGAACCATGAATCTGAACAAGTATCTTGCAGTTTCGCCTGAGGTTCAGGCTGCACTGGACGCCAACAAGCCTGTTGTGGCACTGGAATCCACCATCATCTCCCACGGCATGCCTTATCCCAAGAACGTGGAAACCGCACTGAACGTGGAAAAGATCATCCGTGAAAACGGCGCTACCCCCGCCACCATCGCCATCATCAAGGGCAAGCTGACCGTGGGTTGCACCCCCGAGCAGATTGAGTACCTGGGCAAGCGTGGTCTGGACGTGCCGAAGGCCAGCCGTCGTGACCTGCCTGTGCTGCTGGCCAAGGGTGAAGACGGTGCTACCACCGTGACCACCACCATGATCGCTGCCGCTATGGCCGGCGTGAAGGTGTTTGCTACCGGCGGTATCGGCGGCGTGCATCGCGGCGCCGAAACCACCATGGACATTTCTGCCGACCTGGAAGAGCTAGCCATGACCCCTGTGATGGTCATCTGCGCCGGTGCCAAGTCCATTCTGGACCTGGGTCTGACCCTGGAGTATCTGGAAACCAAGGGTGTGCCCGTCATCGGCTACCGTACCAAGGAACTGCCCGCTTTCTACACCGCTCATTCTCAGTTCTCCGTGGACTATCGTCTGGATACGCCCGAAGAGATTGCTGATGCCTTCAAGGTTAAGCTGGACTGCGGCCTGCAGGGCGGCATGCTGGTGACCAACCCCATCCCTGAAGAGTACTCCATGGATGCCGACTACATCAATGCCAACATTGATGCCGCCATCCGCGAGTGCGAGGAGAAGGGCATCCACGGCAAGGCCACCACGCCCTTCCTGCTGGACAAGATTCAGAAGCTGACCGCCGGCAAGAGCCTGGAAGCCAACATCCAGCTGGTGTACAACAACGTCCGTCTGGGCGCCGAAGTTGCCAAGGCTATGTGCCGGTAAGTTCAATCACATATTTGCGAGAGGGGCGCAACCGCTTTGAAAAGCGGTTATCGCCCCTCTCGCGCTCTCCCCACTTCCCGAAACTTTCTTCGGGAAGTGCTTTTTTGTGTAAGATTTGTTTATTAAGCATGATTAGTTTCATTACAGTTCAACTCCATCGGAGCGAACTGCCCGAAGGAGTCCAGAGGGCGACCGGAAAGCCCTCTGGAATAAGGGGCTTAACCCGTTTGTTCCATAGAACATGCTTGCTGTCCAGCAAAAAGATTTCGCTCTGCGGAGCGACAAGGGGGCTTTGCGGTCGCCCCCTTGACCCCTTCGCAGTCCCCTTTCTTGAAGGGATGCTGTCATATTACTTTTAGGGTGCAATACAAATCTATATCATAGAGAGTACATGCGAAGGGTCCAGGGTAAGTGAGCGGCTACGCGCCAGTGGCGCGTATAGCAGCCGCGAACGCATCAATCGAAACAAGCGGCTGAAGGCCGCGACGATTGAGGTTGCGGAACGACCGCAAAGCCCCTGGAATCATGATCTTAACCCGTTTGCTCCATAGCTGTCCAGCAAAAAGATTTCGCTCTGCGGAGCGACCAAAGGGCTTTCCGATCGCCCTTTGGAAACCTTCGGAGTGCTCTCCTTTGAAAGAGTCTGCAATAGTTGCTTGCTATCCAACAAAAATCTTTTTACAAAAAATCACGCATCTCCCCCTTGCGCAACGAATACAGTTGGCATAAAATATTCTATGGAAAAAAATCGCTGTAACAGCGAAGGAGGATGTCTGATGAATATTCTGCTGACAGGTGGCGCCGGATTCATCGGTTCCCATACATGCGTGGAGCTTCTCGAAGCCGGACATAGCGTCGTCGTTGTTGACAACTACGTCAACAGTAAACCCGAAGCACTGAAGCGCGTTGAGAAGATCACCGGCAAGGCCGTTAAGTCCTATTGCGCTGACTGCTGCGATAAGGACGCCATGAACCGCATCTTTGATGAAAACAAGTTTGACGCCGTCATCCATTTCGCCGGCTTGAAGGCTGTTGGCGAAAGCGTGCAGAAGCCGCTGGAATACTACCGCAACAATCTGGACTCCACGCTGACCCTGTGCGAGGTCATGCGTGCCCATGACTGCAAGCGCATTGTGTTCTCCTCCTCCGCCACCGTTTACGGCGTGCCTGATGAAGT
>CAVBFK010000312.1:0-4722 GCA_963594395.1 Lachnospiraceae bacterium | reverse complement strand
GGTCGTGCTTACTGCCGTAACGTATTTTTTACGGGACAAACGGCCCGTTGCCAAGTGGAATCAGGATGAAAGCCGTCTATTGAAGCAGCTGTTGCTGGTCGCCCTGCCGCTGACCATTCTGGGTGCCTATCTGCAATATACCCACGTCATGCGTGTCGCCGAAGACGGCAGTTGGCACGTGGGGCAAAGCACCTACGGCGATCTGCCCATGCACCTGAGCTTCATTACCAGCCTGAAAAACGCGTCCTTCCCGCCGGATTACAGCATTTTCCCCGGGCACCAGCTGTCCTATCCTTTCCTGGCAGACAGCCTGTCTACCAGCTTCTACCTGATGGGATGGAGCCTGCAGGCCGCCACGGCCATTCCTGCCGCCTTCATGATGGGGCTGTGCTTCATGGGCGTCATGATTCTTGCGCGAAGCATGACCTTGGGTCAGAAGACCGTGGTACTGGCCACGTTGCTGTTCTTCCTGAACGGCGGTTTGGGCTTCCTGTATGACTTTGACCAGGCCGCGGGCTACGAATCCGATGGCAGTCTCACCGTGCTGGCACGGCTGAGGAACATCCTCACCGGCTATTACAAGACCCCCACCAACCAGCCTGACCCCAACAATCTCCGCTGGTCCAATGTCATTGCGGATTTGATGGTTCCCCAGCGCACCCTGCTGGGCGGCTGGTGCATGGTCATACCCTGCTTCTATCTGCTGTATCAGTGCTTTGACCCCGTGAAGCGGGAAGCCAAGGGCAACCTGCGCGGTGAAATTCTGCTGGGCGTGTGGGCCGGCGCCCTGCCGCTGATTCATACTCACTCGTTCCTGGCGCTGGCGCTGTGCTCCTTCGGCATGATGGTCTATGACCTGGTACACGACCAGGAGCGGAAGCGAATCTTCCTGCGCTATCTGCGCTACGCCGCCATTGCCGCGGTGCTGGCATTGCCCCAGCTCATCTGCTTCACCTTCACGCAGACCTTCCAGGCCGCCGATGCGGAAGATGCCGGAAACACGTTCCTCACCTTCCAGTTTAACTGGGTGAACAATCCCGATAATTCCGGCATGCGGGACTTCTACCTGTGGTTCTACGTGAAGAACATCGGTCTGCCTGTGCTGGCACTGATCTTCGCCCTGTTCGATAAAGATCCCCACAAGCGCCGCCTGTTTGCGGGCGCGTTCCCCATCATTCTGGCCGCGGAGCTCATTCGCTTCCAGCCCAACGCCTACGACAACAACAAACTGCTGTACCTGGCCTGGCTGCTGTGCTGCATGATTGTATCTGACTGGCTGGCACAGCTGTGGCGCAAGCTGAAGGGCTTCCGTGCCCGTCCCGTCATGGCGGCCTTTGCGGCGGTGATGGTCTTCCTGTCTGCAACGCTCACCCTGTGGCGGGAGTGCATCAGCGACTATCAGGCCTTCTCCTCCGGTGCCGTGGAAGCAGGCGAATATATCCGCGACAACACCGAGGAACATTGCGTGGTCATGACAGGCACCCAGCATCTGAACCCGGTGTGCGCCATTGCCGGCCGAACGGTTCTGTGCGGCGGCGGCACGCTGTGGCTGTACTGGCACGGATTTAACGTGTACGACCGTCAGGCGGAAATTGCGGCCTTCTACATCGATCCTGCCAACAATACCGACGTCTTGGATAAGTATGATGTGGACTACATCTACGTTTCCAGCTACGAGCGAAGTTCCTACAACGTGGATGAAGACGCGCTGAACGAAATGTACGAGGTTGTGTTCAGCAACGAGGAAGCCACCATTTGGAAGGTTTCGGAGGGCTGACATGGAGCGTTTCTTTGTCTATTCCATGGAGCATGACCGTTTGATCCGCCTCATCTGGCAAGATGCGAGCGGCGAAATGTGTCAATCCAACGTGAAGGTGCTTGCCTGGGACGGCAAGCAGGTGACCATTCAAGCCCAGCGCCCCAAAAGGACGCTGACGCTTCCCATTGAGCAAATTCTTTCAGCCGACTTCCGCAAAGGAGACGAGGGAGAAGGCTGACTTACCAACAACGGAGTGTGGCACAATCATGGAGGAAAAACCGATTCTCGGCGAGGAGACCCACGCCAACCTGGGGGATATGACGCCTTTCACCCTACCCTGGGTGAAGGATCCCTTCGGGAAATACCGCCCGCCTCTGTCCATTGAGGCCATGCGGCTAAGCGTGGAGCTGGCCGCCAACACCTATGCCATGGAGGTTGAGCCCTGGATCAAGGCCGGGTGGCAAGACATTACCATTCAGGTAGACGGCAACCTGACCAACGGCGTTGAGCCCACGGAAGGGAAACCCATTTCGTGGCTTGCCTCTGCATGGAAGATGTACCGCGTGCGATCCAAGATTCAGCAAAAGAACCCACTGGGCCAGGTGGTGGGCGCCCTTCGGCAAATCGAAAAGAGCGACACCGGCAAAGGGCTGGTCATGTGCCATCCCACCGAGGATGGGCGGTACATTGTGGCCATCAGCTTTATGGGCACCGGTGCACGGCTCTATGACTGGTTTTCCAACTTCCGCATGGTCAGCGAGGACGGCATGCACAAGGGCTTTCTGCAGCTGACACGGCAGTTTGAGGACAACGAGAACGACATCGTCTTCCCGCAAACGGCCAAGGAGCTTGGCCTGGAGTCCCTGACGCTGACGCAGATTCTGCAGGAAGCCGGGAAGGAAGACAGCCGATTCATCCTCTGGCTGGTGGGACACAGCCAGGGCGCGGCCATCATGCAGGTCTACTGCCATCACAAGATGAAAAGGGACGGCGTCCTACCTGCCAACATCGTGGGTTACGGCTTTGCACCGCCTTCGGTGGCCATCGGCACAGCCATTGACGATCCAGCCGCCTATCCCCTGTACCTTGTCATTAACAGCGATGACCTGGTGCCCCGCATGGGCAGTGAAATCCACTTGGGCATGCTGCTCATCTACTTCGCCGGCGAGGATATTCGCCGGCAGTGCTACCCCTGGCCCCGGGATGAGGTCAGCGTGCGCAACCGCATGACCGTGCGCCCCATGCTGACTCACATGACGGACACGGCGGGATGCATTGAGACCAGCATTGCTTACTTCCGGGCGCTGTCCCAGCTGCCGCCGCAGGATATTCTGACCATTTTGCGTGGGATTGCCGGCAAGCATGCCGCCCTGCAAAAGATGCTGGTGGTGGCAGACGGCCGTTTGGATGCGGTTCTGCGCTTCCTGTGCCGCCATTTGGCCAGCGCCTATCAGTCCATTACCGGGCATGATGTGGATGAGCTGAGCATCTCCGTGCTGGCAGAGAAAATCTACAGCACCATCACCAGCATTGGCTTGAAGCCTTTCAACAATGCCCTACTGGAGCTGATGCTGTACCCTCACACCTGTGTGCGGCGTTCCGGTGCGCTGATGGGCTCCTATCCCTACATCACCCTTTTCGGTACTGACCAGCTGAAGCCCATGATTTGGCGTCATGGACGGCCGCCGCTGATTATGGGCATTTCCGAGCTGAGCCGGACTTCTGCCGGACGCACCATGGCACCGCTGCATAACCGCCACAAAGCCCTGGCGGTGCGGAAGAACCGCTCTCTCCGCACCTATTCCGGCCAGCGGCGCACACCCAGTTCCGCATCTCGGCGTACTGCCTCCATGCAGGAGGAACTGCCTGATGATCAACCCAATGCATGCAGGAGGATGAACGATGCTGAAAACGATTCTCTTTATCTTGACAGCGATCATGAGCGTGATTGCCTTCACACTGATGTACATTGACAAACAGCGCGCCAAAAAAAATCAGTGGCGCATCCGTGAACGTACCCTGCTGCTGACGTCTGCCTGCTTTGGTGGCATCGGCGGCTTTCTGGGCATGATGGTTTTCCGCCACAAGACGAAGCACTGGTACTTCCGCTATCCCCTGCCGATGATGGCCGTGGTGCAGATTGCGATTCTGGTGTATGTGGCCGTTGCCGCGTAAATTTCGCAGGAGGGAATCATGACAGACCTGTTTCAAATGGCCAACGCATCGGATGCGCCGCTGGCAGACCGTATGCGCCCCCGCACGCTGGATGAATTCATCGGTCAGCGTCATTTGGTCGGCGAAGGACGGCTTCTGCGCCGCGCCATCGAGGCGGATCGGCTGACGTCTTCCATCTTTTTCGGCCCGCCCGGCTGCGGCAAAACCACCTTGGCGTCCATTATTGCCGGCGCAACCCGTGCCGCCTTTGTGCAGCTGAACGCCGTCACCAGCGGCGTGGCCGATGTGCGGGAAGTATTGAAATCTGCCGAAGAGCGCAGACGGCTGTACGGTCAGCCCACCTATCTTCTGCTGGACGAATGCCACCGCTGGAACAAGGCGCAAAGCGACAGCATCCTGCCCGCCATTGAGCGTGGCATTATCCGCTTCATCGGCTCCACGACGGAGAATCCCATGATTGCCATGACCCCCGCCATCGTCAGCCGATGCCGCGTGTTCCAGTTCTTCCCATTGAGCGAGGAAGACGTGATCATCGCCATGAAAAATGCGCTGAAGGATCGCGAGCGCGGCTACGGCGACCTGAACGTCATCGCCGATGAAGATGCGCTGAAGCACATTGCCCGCATTGCAGACGGCGACGTCCGCTCTGCCCTGGGTGCCATCGAACTGGCAGTGCTGACCACCCCCACCAACGCCGAGGGTGTGATTCACATCACCATGGCCGTGGCGGAGGAAAGCATCCAGAAGCCCATGCTCCGCTGTGACGAGAGCCTGTATTATGACATGCT
>CAVBFK010000311.1:0-4465 GCA_963594395.1 Lachnospiraceae bacterium | reverse complement strand
GGCATACCACCACTGATGAGCAACTTCGTGGACGACAGCATATTCCAGCGTCTGCCCGCCGGCTTCCACATTGGTCTGACTGATGAAGGTCAGCCGCGGATAGGCCATGCCGTTGAGCACGTAGGCAGATTCCGTCACCGTCAGGGACGGGTAGACGTATTCGCCGTAGCGCTTTTCAAAGGAACGAAGCGCCTGCTTGGCGTACTTCAGCATGTCTTTGGCACGGCTGCGATCCTTTGCACAGGCGATGACCAGGGTGTTGCCCTCCATGCCGCTGAGCTGCTGGAGATCTTTGCCGAAGACCACCTCGAAGTCCCGCACCGCATGGGCGGTAAAGGCGTACGTCTGCTGATTGTCTGCCGTGGAGGCTTGCACGTAGTCTGTAGCGGCCACCGTGTAGCCCTGGGGCAGGGTTAGAGTAACACTCCAGTTGGCACAGTCGCTCTGGAAGGGATCACCGATGGAGCCGTAATCATCCGTGCGCCAGGCACCGTCTTCACGCACAGCCAGCGTGGGAAAAACGTTGCCCAGGGACCAGATCCCATTATAGACACCGAAACGTCCCGCACATACGGGGATGTTCACGTGATACTGCAGTTCCAGCGTGATCGTCTCGCCGGCGGCCCAGGAATCTTCCAGCATCAGTGTCAGCACCGTTTTGGCGTCATCGGACCAGATGTAGGTGAAGGCCTCGCCGTTGACATACGTCTTGTCCATCATCAAACCGCCTGCGGAGAATCCTTCCGGGTAGCAGACGTCATACAGCTCATCGGTCGCGGCAGGGGAAGTGTCCTCGGTGAGATACGCGCCGGAGTAGCTCCGCAGAACAATGCGGTCAAGATCCTCGCCGCTGCGGTTGGTGAGTACCATGGTTTGCGTGGCAGTCAGCAGACTCTTTTCGTCATTCAGCTTCGCATCCACAGAAATGCTGTCCATATCCGCTGAAGCGGCAAGCACCGTTTCACTTTCCTCAGGCATGGAGCCCTTGTCTTCCCACACTTCCCAGGTGGTTGCCCACCAGATCAGCCCAGCGAGGGCAAGAAGACCGGCTACGATGAGGATGGCAATGATCAGCGCTTGGCGCTTTTCTTTTTTGGTCAGCTCTTCCTTCATGCATGCTCCTTTCTGCCACCGAAAAAACATGCGTTTCAAAACAGGTAGTTTATCTGAAGAAACTCAGACACGTTATTATACATCATTTTCATGAATCTGCCAACTGTTACGCGCGGCACAGACTTGCTACTGTGGCTTTGGTGCATTCCAGCAGTGCATCCGTAGCCAGAATGACCTGGCATCCCCGCACCCCTGCGCTGACGCTCAGCTTTTCCTGGGTTCGGCAGCTTTCGTCCACGTAGGTGGGGAAGGCCTTCTTCATGCCGATAGGACTGCATCCGCCCCGAAGGTAGCCTGTTAGGGGCAGAAGATCCTTCTGCGGGAGCATGGCGACGCTTTTGTTGCCGGAAGCGCGAGCAACGGCCTTCAGATCCAGCTCTTTCTCTACCGGCAGTACGCATACCAGGTGGCTCTGCTTATCGCCGCAGAGCACCAGGGTCTTGTAGATCATTTGCGGATCCAGCCCTGTCTTGCCGGCAACCAGTTTGCCGTCGAAGTTCTCGTCATCCACGGGATATTCACGGGTTTCATAAGGAATATGGAGCGCGTCCAAATGGCGCAATACGTTGGTTTTGATGGCCTTGGCCATGTGCATTCG
Organism: Lachnospiraceae bacterium; assembly: GCA_963594395.1. Taxonomy (GTDB): domain Bacteria; phylum Bacillota; class Clostridia; order Christensenellales; family Aristaeellaceae; genus CAKUFA01. Next base: position 2,754 of record CAVBFK010000311.1, on the reverse strand, counting down.
CCTCCTGAATCATGTCAGATGGATTTCGACAGGCATCATACCACAGATTGCGGGCAGGGGCAAGGGAAATGCGGGAATTTTCGGGGGGAAGCCCTACCTAAAGTATTTTCCTTGAATAATATAGGAAGCAACACAGAGAAACGTTCCCCCTTTCGGGATGAAAAACTTGCGTTCATTCGTTAAATGCTGTACAATAAGATTTCAACGGAGGGCCGATGGAATGAAGAAATGGATTGCGACGCTCCTGTTGCTCCTGCTGCCTTGCCTGGCCTTGGCGGAGGAGGATGCATCGGGAATTACTCTTGCGGACGCGGGCGTTGATCTGCCCGGCGGAAGCATTCACTACCCACAGGTGCAGGGACTGGATGAATCACTCACATCTGCTGTCAATCAGGCACTGCTGGATGCAGGAAACATCAGCGAACGGCTGGATCGCGCCACGCTGCTCACTTCTTCTGCAGTCAAGCTGAATGTCTCCTGGCAGGCGGATGAGCAGGCGCTGGCCGGTCAGGTGCTGTCGGTAGTTTTTACGGCGGAAGGCGCTGTGACGGACACGCGCTCCACCTGGGTGTACAGCACGCTGAACATGGATCTGTCCACCGGGGAAAACGTGACCTGGGCGGATCTTTTTGAAGATGAAACATCGGCGCGGGAAGACATTGCGTCCTATCTGGAAGAGGAGCTTGCGCCGGAGCTCAGCGCCCATCTGCAAAACAGCGAGCTGACGCCCCTGCCGGAGGATTTCACGCTGGACGCATCCGGCATGACGCTGTATTATCCCATTCGCCAGCTGTCGACCCTGAGCGACCGGGCAGGCACAGTGCACCTGAGCTGGTGCGAACTTCTGCCCTATTTGAAGCTGGGGGAGAACACGATCCTTCGCCGCATCGGTGCAGAAGCTATGGTGACCCTGGACGATGGGGACATCATCCGCGAAACGGCCGCTGGTGACAGCCTGCCGGGCATCCCTGCCAAGCTGGGAGACAGCATGCAGACCCTGGTGGATACGTGGGATCAGCTTATTGATCCGGATTTGTATGAAAACGGCCGATTGATCTCCCTGGACGGCGCGGCTTTCCGAGACGTGTATCTCATGACGGATCGGCTGACGGAGACGTTTACAAACAGTGTGGTGCAGGGCATCCGGATGGATCGGGGCAATCTTTATGGCCTGTGCATCGGCAAAACCACCCAGAGCGAATGGCGGCAGTTGCTGGGGGAAGCAGACAATATTGTAACCGTTGACGAAGAGCTGGCAGACAGTCAGCGCCTGTGCGTCGGCGAAAGTGATTATTATCAGTGCGGCACACATACCTTGCGCCTGCATGCAGATGAAAACGGCGTGCTGGTGAGTTTGATGTTGCTGGAGTAAGGATCTTAAGGAGGATCACGGATGGCGCAGCAGAAGAAAAATACCAGAGGCAAACAGTCGCCTAAATATTCAGCAGGCACACTGGAGCTGCGCTTTGTTGTTGGTCTTGTTTTGGTGGCACTTGGGGTGCTGATTTTTCTGGCGGCAGGCTTGCAGCTGGAAGGCAGTGTGTTTGACGCTATCCGTGCACTGTTCTGCGGATTGTGCGGCAGTGTAACGATTCTGTTCCCTGTGATTCCCATCTGGGGCGGCGTTTTGCTGATTCTGTCCACCCAGAAGAAAACCTCACCGCGGGAACTGTTGCTGGCGTCCGGCCTGTATTTAATCGTAGCAACCTGCATGACCCTGGTGGTCAGCACCACGTATAACGGTCAGACCATGTCCCTTATGGATTATTTGCTGAAACTGAATTCCACGAAGTATAACCCGGCCGACTCTTTTCAGCTGTTTATCAGCAGAGGATGGGAATTGGGACGGAAGAGCACAGGCGGCGGCGCCTTGGGCATGTTGTTGGCCTGGCCGCTGTGGAAGACGATCGGCATTATCCCCGGGGTGATCCTGATGGTTCTCCTGGCCGCGGCAGACGCGGTGGTTCTGTTCCGCGTAGATGTGAAGAAACTGTTCAACCAGGCACAGCAGCAGGTGCAGGCACGGGATCAGCGGAAGCAGATCGAACAGGACGAGCTCCGTCAGCGGGAACTGCAGTGGGAACAGCAACATGCCTCTGACGGACAGTGGAATCAGCCGAGTCAGCCGCAGTACGAATATACTCCGCCGATTGATCAGTGGGGCGCACAGCCTCAGCCGACGGAGCAAACCTGGCAACCTCAGCCGCAGGTCACTCAGCCGCGGCCTGTGACCTCTTCCACGATGAACGGCCCCAGCGGTTTCCGCCCGACGACGCAGGAACAGTATGTGCAGGCGTCCCCGGAAGACATGATTTACGAACAGGCGGATTACACCGCGGCACTGAACCGCGGACAGAATCCGAGCACCAAGAAAAATATTAGCAGTATCTTTGGAAGAAAAACTGACAAGTCTGCCCCTATGCAGTCGTCGGCGACGGGGGAGACCTGGAAGAACCCTGATGCACCGCACCGGGCGGCCTTCCAGAAGGATCAGCCTGTGCAGTCACAACAACAGCAGACGTGGCAGAGCAACACCCAACCAGTCCAGCCTGTACAATCTCAGCAAGCACACTGGCAGAGCAACACCCAACCCGTTCAGCCTGTACAGTCTCAGCAGACGCAGTGGCAGAACAATCCACAGCCTGCTCGTCCTGCCCAGCAACAACCCACTCAACGGCAGTCTCAGCCTGCACGGCCGGCACCGTCGCATACCTACCAGAATGACAGCTGGAACGACGGAAGCAGTTACAGCAC
>CAVBFK010000310.1:0-3661 GCA_963594395.1 Lachnospiraceae bacterium | reverse complement strand
TCTTCAAGAAAGGGGACTGCGAAGGGGTCAAGGGGGCGACCGCAAAGCCCCCTTGTGTCATAGCCCTGCTCCCGTCAAACTTCTTATAAATGTTCTCACATGCATATCCGCTTCAATCCGCCCCAGCCCCGAAGGGGTAAACACCACCTCATGCCAGGCGCCGCGGCGAATCCTGCCGGTTGCATCCTTGGATAGATAGCTTGCGGCATCAAAGCTCCCGGAAGAAGTGCTTTCCGCCGGCACGCTGTTGCCGTCTACCGTCACCGTGACAGACTCGCACTTGTCCCCTTCGTAAATCCCGTACACCATGCGGTGGGTGTGCGCCGCAAGCTTCAGCGCGCCGTGATGGCTGTGGTCAATGGCAGAGGCCGTAAGCGTCACGTACCCGTCAGACACAGGGATCCGCTTGCTGCTGTTCATGTACGCCGAGCCGATGGCCAGCACATCATCCGACGCCGCCACCTGCCCGCCGGAGGCCGTGGCCTTCTCATAGGCGCGGAAGGCTTCCCGGCTGAAGCGCACCTTCACACTGTTGACGTGAATCGCATCCTGATCAAGGAAGAACCGCAGCACGGCGGGATGCTCCTCGTCGCAATTGTCCCCGAAATGGATGCTGTATTCGCTGGCGGCGCCCTGGCTGTAGGTTTCCCCCACGGTGCTTTTCCGCTGAAGGGACGCAATGGCGGAAGACGCGTCTGCCGCGTAGGCGGACAGGGTCAATGTCACCTGCTCGGGCGCGTTCAGCACATCGGTATACCTGGCGGAAATGATCCGCTGGAGCACGGTGAACCCTTCCCTGGGCAGGGGAATGCGGCACAGTCTGCCCACCTGCAGGCGATCCAGCGTTTCCCCGGTGCTTGCCGCCAGTTCGACGCCCTCTATTTCCACCGTTACCGCAGGGCGGCAGTTCTTCTCCAGCACCTGCTTGCCCGCCGCCAAAAGGGTCGCCGGCTCGGTGATGGAGGTGTCCGTCCACACGCAGGAAATCACGCCGTATTTCTCCGCCGTGTCTGCCTGCAGATACGTTACGCCGCCGTTCACGCCGGCAATGTTCAATTGATCTGCGCCTTCCCCGTAGCCCAGGGGATACAGCCGCGTGCACAGATCCTCCCGATTTTCCGTAACGCTGATGCTCTGCAGTCCCCGCCCCATGCGGCACTCGCACACCTCCTGAGACGCGCGGCGAAGGTGGAGCCGCCACGGCTTTTGGGATTGGTCAAAGTCCCACACAGGATTGTCCGGCAAAACCTGCGCCACGCTGAGCACAGCGGTCAGCAGATTCTCGTTTTCCCAGCTGTAGGCGAATTGCTCTGCATAGTCGCAGTCGCCTAAGATCCAGCGCCGGTCAGACTGGCAGGCCAGCAACCGCTCCAGCACCTGCGAGGTGGTCATCTCCCCGCCGCCAAGCTCCGTATAGCCCGGGAGCACATCGTCTGACAGGGTGGTCAGGCCATGGGTGAGATACAACGTCTGCCCCGCGTCTGCGCCTCTGCGGTGCTCCGCTTCGGTGACGCGGAAAATGCCCATGGAACCGAAGGCGCCAAAGATTTCGGCGTATTGCCCCACGGATGCAATCGTTTCGCCCTCGGGCAATTCCATCACCGCGGATGACAGCGGCGTCAGATGCTGCGTCACCTGCAGCCGGGACGGAGTTAGCCGCGTCACTTCCTGCAGGGAAGCATCCAAGAGCCGCGGCAAACGAATATTGGTCGTCATGTAATTCTCCTTTCCTGCGCAAAGATGCTCACACGTATCTCCCCCTTGCCTTGACCGCGGCTGTTACCTCGCCGTCTGCCTCCACCGACAGAAGCACGGTTTTCCGCTGGGGCAGAACCAGCTCATCCGAGGAATCTGCCGTGCGGTTGCCAAGCGCCGACCGCTCCTCTTCGCCTTGAATAACGATCCGCTGGATGCCTTCCTCATCCCAGGTAATGCGCAGGGTCTCCCCCGCCTGCATGGCCAAAGAGGTGAACTGCATGGCGCTGTCTCCGCAGGTGATCTTCAGGGTGTTCACGGTTTCCTTGGCGGTGATTTCTGCTTCCGCCCAGGTGCTGTCCGCCGTGCCGCCAACGCGGATGGAGGCGCTTTCCCCGCCCGTCAGGGTCACGCTTTTGGGCACGGTGCTTTCCCACCAGGGCAGACCGTAGGCGCGGAAGACGAGGGTCACCGTGTCTGCCCAGTTTACCGCCGAGATACCCTCCACCCCCTGCACGCACACGCAGTGCAGACGCTGGTTGGGGCGATGGTCCACCGTCAGAATGCCGTCCTGGCACCAGTCGGCAATTTTCTCCAGCACGGCGTTTCGGCGCATGGGATTCCGCTCCCGCACCGCCAGCATGATCCGCACGGTCAGATAAGCCCTTTTGCGGCGGAGGAACCGCGTGCCGTCCCTGCCGGGAAGGTCGCAGGTGGTCAGATTCACCGGAGCGCCGTCTTCCTGAAGATCCATGAGCCAAATGCTTGCATCCAGCGCCGTCAGGGATTTTCCGTTCATCTGACAATTCATCTTGTGCTCCTTTCCCGGCCCTTGCGGCCGATTTCACGGGAGACGGTGTCTGCCACCAGTCTGCCCACGGTTTCCCCGTCCATGCGGACGGTCACGGAAGACAGGGCGGACTGCACCGCCTCTGCAATCTCCTTGGCCGAGGCACCCGAGGAGACGGCTGCGCTCTCGCCCTTGCGCCAGGCGTTGGCTTCCGCCTTGGTCAGCACGGCTTCACCTTCGTGCAGGGTGGCAGGGAATTCGTTATAGGGGACGTAGTCCAGACCAACGGCGTAGCCCTTGCCCCCGCCCTGCAGGGAGAGATACCGCCGTGCCGCCGCGGTGGCAGAGGTAATCTGGCTTTCTATGGCACGCCATGCGCTGACGCCGCTCTGGCGGAGGCTTGCCATGCTGGCGCTGCCGGTTTGCCCCAGGGTGTTCCAGGCGGAGGATGCGCCTTCCGCGGCAGATTGCAGGGTCTGCCCTGCCTGGGACAGTTGCTTTTCCAGCCCGGAGGACAGGGATTCGCCGGTTTGCAGGGCGGATTGCGCCGCTGATTCAAAGGCGGAAGTGTCCATGGTTAAGGTTGCGCAGAGATCGAAAAGTGCGCTCACTTTTCATTGCTCCTTTCTCTTTTTCATTATGTTGTCGTATGGAACAAGCGAGTCTTAATAAAAAGTTTCGGAAGAATGCCCCTTAAAAAGGAAGGCGCGAAGGGGTCAAGGGGGCGACCGCAAAGCCCCTTGATGTCCGCGAAAATTTTTCTGCAAAGGAACGAACTTGTCGTATGAATTAAACGAGTTAAGCCCATTATTCCAGGGGCTTTGCGGTCGCCCCTGGACCCTTCGCATACTCCTTTTTTAGTTGAGCTGTTATGAAACTTAAAAAGTTACGGAAGAGTACCCCTTAAAGAGAAAAGATGCCCCGAAGGGTGCAGGGTAAGAGAGCGGCTACGCGCCAGTGGCGCGTAGCGCAGCCGCGAACGCATCAACCGAAACGAGCGGCGTTTTCGCCGCGACGATTGAGGTTGCGGAACGACCGGAAAGCCCCTGCTCGCCTCGCAAGGCGAAATCTTTTTGTTGGCAAGCAAGCTTGTCGTATGGAACAAACAGTTTTTTCTCTTGATTCCAGAGGGCTTTCCGGTCGCCCTCTGGACTCCTTCGGGCAGTCACCTCCGAT
>CAVBFK010000309.1:0-7472 GCA_963594395.1 Lachnospiraceae bacterium | reverse complement strand
CTTAGATGGATTCCTTGAATTCAACGGCAACGAACTGCTTATCGGTGCCGGAAAAATCAGTGCCGAGGAAGCCAAACTCCATGCAGAAACAGAATACGAAAAATACCGCATCATCCAGGATCATCTTTACGAAAGCGATTTTGACCGTTTCCTTCTGACAGATGAAAAGTAAATGCGATTTTGAGAGGCTTCGGTCATGGATAACAAGTATTCAAGAGCCTGTCCTAACGGAGTCATGCCATATGCACTCAAAGAAATACTTTGAATGTCGATTTGCTCAACGTTCTTAAGGGCATATACACTCCAGTATGCTCGCCAAAGGTAATGATCGCAACAGAAATGTTCGCTTCTGATATGTACCCAGTTTTCTGGACACGGTCATTCTAGGTGAACAATTAGTAATTCATCATGGATGCTTCTCTGAATTTAGAGGGAGGCATCCATTTTGTTTTTCTTTGGATCCGACAGTTATTGTAGTAGTCGATGTACTCAGCAACGGCGCATTGAAAGACTTCAAATGACGGGTAGTCTTTCTCGAAACCATAGAACATTTCGTTTTTCAATCTGCCGAAAAACGTTTCCATGATACAATTGTCATAGCAATTGCCTTTCCGTGACATAGACTGAATAATGCCGTGTTTAGCAAGTTCATTTCTGTAAAACTCATGCTGGTACTGCCAGCCTTGATCCGAGTGCAGGATCAGCCCCTGCACAGAAGGAAACCGTTGAAATGCTTTCGCCAGCATATCCTTGACCTGCTCTAAGTTCGGGCTGAGAGAAAGGTTATAAGATATGATCTCATTTGTATTCATATCGAGGATCGGCGAGATATAGCACTTGCCCCATGAAAAATTGAACTGCGAAACATCTGTAGTCCACTTTTGCAGTGGCTTCTCCGTACTGAAATCTCTGTTGATGACATTGTTGGCAATCTTCCCAACTTCGCCCTTATACGAATGATATGTCTCTTTCGGCCGTTTGCCAAACAATTCCTGTTGGTGCATAATACGCTGGACGCGTTTATGATTGACCGCATAGCCGAGACTCAGGAGCACTTGGTGCACCCGTCTTACACCGTATCTCCCCTTGTTTTCTGAAAAAATAGTAGATATTTTCGATGATAGCTCACTGTTCCTTTCTTGAACCTTGTCTGGTTTAGCAATTTCGTAATAGTAGGTCGATTTAGAGAGTCCTATCGCTTTCAGCAAATGTTTTAGGGCATGTCCTTCTTCTTCATGGAGTTCCTTGATGAGCGCTGCTTTTTCGCCTTGAGTTGCGCTGCCTGTCTTTCTTCTCTCAAGGCGATCTCTTTTTTTATTACGGCATTCTCCGCTTCAAGATATTCGATCCTTGCTTTGAGACGAACCATTTCTTCTCGCTCGGATGGTGTCAGCTCTGCCGGTACAGCTTTCTTTTTCATAGAAGCCTCCTTGGCTGGCCGTCCCCTTTGCAGCGTGGCCAACCCTTCATACCCATCCATTTTATACCGTTTGACCCACTGACGCAATAGGCTGTCTTCTATTCCTGATGTCAATGCAATTTCTCTGTATGATGCTCCCGCCAGGACTTTAGCAACCAACGCGTACCTTTCCTCTGCTGTCCATTCTTTGTTCTGATCTTTGTGCCGTAATGCTTCCGGTCCACAAGATTCCTCTATCCTGAACCACTTGCGAATCGTTTTGTGAAAATGCTCCTCCTGTATGCCGTCCGGCGTATCCGGCCATTTCCCTTCTCGATACATTTCCACACACATGCGTTTGTACTCGTAGCTGTACTTCATATAGCAATACCCCCAATACTGAGTGTCCAGTATTGGGGGTACATATCAATCGAACAACGCACTTTCTACCTACTAAATGCTTATTCAATTTGAACTTACTCTTTCACTTTCCCCCAGATGATGCCTGTGCTGCCGAGGAAGCAGGGGAACGTCAGATACTTGGGCGCACCATCCGGCTTGCGGGTGTCGACCAGATGAATCTCTGCAACGTACGGCTCCAGCGCCTTGACGAAGGCGTCAACATCGCCGTAAACTCGCTTGTTGTACAGCGTGTCCTGGAACACGAAGATGCCGCCGGGCTTGATGACACGGAGCGCTTCCTGCACCAGCGCCTTTTTGTCCTTTTGCGTGCGAACCTCATGGAAGGCCATGGTGCTGACCGCAATGTCAAAGGCGTGATCTGTAAAGGGAAGCTTGGCGGCGTCCTCCTGGCGGAAGGTTACGCGGGATGCTACGTCTTCTGCCTCTGCGTTGGCTTCACACTGCGCTTGGCTGGCATCCCAATGACTGCGCCAAAGATCGATGCCGGTCACCATCACCTTGGGCTCACGTCTCGCCGCCATAATGCCCAAAGCACCGCTTCCACAGCCGATGTCCAACAGCTTGCCGCGGCCGTTCCAGCCGGCATCCTTGGCCTGATCCAGGACACTTTCCAAAACCTTGCGCTGCATGCCGCCGCCTTCGTAGCTCAGTGCGGTCCTTGCACGCAGAAACAGCATGTCCACAATCAGCACCGCGAAGGCCGCGAACATCATCACCACACTGAGCAGCCGGGAGATGGTTACAACCTGCTTCGCCCCTAATAGCAACAGCAGAAAAACGATCAGCAGAATCAGAACAATTTTGGAAGAAACCCAGTTGGCATACCGAGGCTTGTTTCCTTCAGAGTTCATCCTATAGCCACCTTTGCGTCCATGCATCAAGCATGTCATTCAGCATCGAAAAGTATACAGTTAAGCATGACAAATGTCAATAAAAGCATAAGAAAAAGCACCGCATAAAGCATACAAGCTTCATACGATGTCCTATTCATGTATTCTTGTAGAATAATAACCTTATGTGGTTTTCGGGATGGGTGTGGGAGAGGGCTTTTGGCACAAAAGCCGCCCTCCCGCAAATAACAAATCGTGAAAGTTTCGGGAAGTGGGGAGAGCGCGAGAGGGGCGAAACCGATTTTCAAAACGGTTTCGCCCCTCTCGCAAAAAATGCGTATTTACTTGATCATGCTCTGCGTGGTCTTCCAGCCGGCATCGATGACCTTTTGGTGGCTGGTAGCGTAGGGGCCGATGGCGGCAACCTGCGCCTCTGTCCGCGGGAAGTGAATGCAGATGTGACCATTGAAGTTGTTGTCCGTGCGATGCTGCACACCGTGGGGCATGGAGTGAATGGAGGCCATGTACACGCGTCCGTCTGCAAACACCACCCAAACAGCCTTCGGGTTCCACGTGTTGCCACCCAGAGCCTTTTCCATCTTGGCCGTGTCAGACGCGGTCAAAGGCTCGCAGTCCGCATGCGCACCCAGGGAGAACATGTGCACCTGCCAGGAGATGCCGGTGGAGAAGTCGTACACCGTAGCGTAGGGATAGAGCTTGCAGCGTGACTTCACTTCCGTATACCAGTTGGCGTAGCGTACAGAGGAAGCCGTGGGCACATAGGACGCGCTGGCGTTGGGATTGATGGTGGGTGTGGCGGTTGCCTGCGCCGTGCCGCTGGAGGAAATCGCCGTGCTGCTGCTCAGCTTGTCCAGCGTCTTCGTGCCGGCCACGCCGTCAACCGTCAGGTTGTTGGCTTTCTGGAATGCCAGCAGAGCTGTGTAGGTCTGTACACCAAACTTGCCGTCTGCCTTGCCGGAGAGATAGCCAAGCTCAATCAAGCGCTGCTGCATGCTCTTCACGGCATCACTGATGTCACCCTGCTTCAGAGAGGAGGAGGAAGGCGTTGCCGTCGGGGTGGGAGAGGGCGTTGCGGAGGCCGCCGTGGAGGAGTACAGCAGTGACAGCGTGGCGGAACCGGCTACACCATCGCGGCTCAGTCCGTTGGCTTTCTGGAAATTGTACACGGCGGTGGCCGTCGCACGGCCGTAGGTACCGTCGGCTTCACCGGTCAGATAGCCAAGCTCAATGAGCTTCTTCTGCATGTCGGAAACCGCAGTGCCCGTCATGCCTTTCTTCAGGGTGGTGAAGGTGTCTACCGTGCCGCCGGCAATGGCACCTGTGTTGGTCAGGGCACCGGCAGAGTACAGCAGAACCTGCGTCTCATAGCCTGCGGCACCGTCCTCGGTCAGACCGTTCTTCCGCTGGAAGGTACGGATGGCCGCTACGTCGTCAGCCTTGCAGGTACCGTCCACCGTGGCACTGTAGTAGCCCAGCGCGGTCAAGCGCTCCTGCAGGCGGGTAACAGCATCGCCGGTAACGCCCAGCTTGATGACCGTCACGTTGTCCTTGGTAATGGGTGTGGGGGAAGGCGTCGGCGTCGGCTCCAGGGTCGCAATGGGTGCGGGGGTCGCCGTTGTGCCGGCGGATAGGGCGTTAATGCTGAAAAGAATGTTGTAGGTGCTGGTGCCTGCCACGCCGTCGGCATCCAGACCGTTCTGCTTCTGGAAGTTCTTCAGGGCCGTGACACTGCCGGAACCAAAGTTGCCGTCCACCTTGCCAGTGTAGTAGCCCAGCTCCTTCAAACGCTGCTGAACCAGTTTGGCGTCAGCACCGGAACTGCCCTTTTGCACCTTGCTGCCGGGAACGGTAAAGGTGGGAACAGGGGTGGGGGTTGCTGTGGGAACGGGAGTCGCCGTTGCGTTGGCGGAGAGTGCTTCGCCGCCCAGCAGGAGCTTCTGCGTTTCAGATCCGCACTTGCCGTCCACCGTCAGGCCGTTCTCTTCTGGAAGGCCTTCACGGCGCTCTGGGTGGTGGTATCGTAGGTGCCGGAAATCTCGCCGGTGTAGTAGCCCAGCTCTGTCAGACGGGTCTGAATGGTCTCCACCAGCTCACCGGTATTGTTCAGCCGGACGATGACGCCGTCTACCGGCGCCAGGGTCTTCACGGAGGTCTTCACGCCCTTGCTGTTCTTGGGCGTGCCGCTGTACAAGAAGGCCTGCAGATTGGCATCTGCAATCCCCGTGGTGGGATAGCCGTTTGCAGACTGGAAGGAGGTTACGGCATACTGAGTGGCATCACCGAACTTGCCGTCTGCCGAGCCGGAAAGGAAGCCCAGCTCAATCAGCGCGCTCTGCAGTGCCTTGACGGCGGAGCCTTCAGAACCCTTCTGCAACACGGTGTACTCCGTGCCGCTCTCCACAGGGGAAAGCGTCGGCGCGGGAGAAGGCGTGGCGGTGGCCTTCACGACTTCCTTGAGCACGATGTAGTCCTTTTTCACGTAGCCCTCAGTGCCGTTGTAGGTCACCTTGGCAAAGGTGCCGGAAACGCTCTGCACCGTGATGGTTGCACCCTTGGGGATCTTCTTGAGAATGTCACTGCTGACCGACTGCTTGGCACGCAGATTCACACTGTCGCTGGTGACGGTATCATAGGGATAGCCCGTTACCGTCTCCACCGGCACGGGGGTCGGGGTGACAATCGTATCCTCATCGGTGACGATGTACTTCTTCAGAATATAACCGGTGCGGTTGTTGTAGCTGACCTTATAATAGCTTCCGGAAGAGCCCAGCACCGTCACAGACGCGCCCTGATCCAGCCGCTCCAAAATGGTGGCGGTAGACGAAGCCTTGGCACGCATGTTGACCTTGTCACTGGTGACCGTCATAAAAGGATAAGAAAGCGCGGCCAAGGCGGTGGTGCACATGAGCACCAGTGCCAACACCAGCGCGGATGCGAAGCAAAGCCGCCGTGCATTACGGGTGTTTTCCATCCGAAAGATCCCTCCACATCAACTGCATGACCGCATAGAAAACGGCATCATACATTTGTAGTCATTCTATTGTAAGCCTCAAATATAGAGAATGTCAACTATTTTCTTCATCAAATTGTAACAATTCGTCATCCTCTTGTTCTATCTTGCCAGAAACATGCCGAATGATAGAAAAAGTTAGGGTTTACAATCGGCCTTGCAGGTGCTATACTTTTCTCTGTCGCGATGAATGGGAACGTTCTGCGTCCTTGTGAAGAGAGCTGTGCGGTTGGTGAAAGCGCAGAGAAGGATGAAGAAACTGCTCGCCCGGGAGCGTACCGATAAGAAGTCGGCGGAGGCGTCCGTTACAGCGCATGAGTGGCACGGGAGAAATCTTGTGCAAGCAAAGTGGTACCGCGAAACTGACCGTTTCGTCTTTGCAGTCTGCAGAGATGGAACGGTTTTTTACTTGAAGGAGGAGAAGCAATGGAGATCCAGGCTTATGATCCGAAAAAGGTCGAACCGAAGTGGCAGAAGATCTGGGAGGAAACCCACGCTTTTGAAGCAACGGACGACTACAGCAAGCCGAAGTTTTACGGCTTGATTGAGTTCCCCTATCCGTCCGGACAGGGTCTGCACGTGGGTCATCCCCGTTCCAACACCGCAATGGATATCATTGCCCGCAAGCGTCGCATGGAGGGCTACAACGTGCTCTTCCCCATTGGCTGGGACGCGTTCGGTCTGCCTACGGAAAACTACGCCATTAAGAATAAGGTGCATCCCGCCATTGTTACGAAGAAGAATATCGACCACTTCCGCGAACAGCTGAAGAAGATCGGCTTCTCCTTCGACTACACCCGCGAGGTGAACACCACCGATCCTGAGTATTTCAAGTGGACCCAGTGGATCTTCCTGCAACTGTACAAGCACGGCCTGGCTTACAAGGCTCATATGCCCATTAACTGGTGCCCCTCCTGCAAGTGCGGCCTGGCTAACGAAGAAGTGGTGGGCGGCATGTGCGAGCGCTGCGGCAGCCCTGTGATCCGCAAGGTGAAGACCCAGTGGATGCTGAAGATCACCGCCTATGGCCAGAAACTGCTGGACGGCCTGGATACCGTGGACTTCATCGACAAGGTGAAGGTTCAGCAGCGCAACTGGATCGGCCGCAGCGAAGGCGCTGAGGTGGATTTCCAGCTGACGGCAGAAGGCGAAAAGGTGCGCATCTACACCACCCGTCCCGATACCCTGTACGGTGCCACCTACATGGTGCTCTCTCCCGAGCATCCGCTGATCGATAAGCTGAAGGATCAGATTACCAACTATGATGCTTGCATGGCCTACCGTGAGGCCGCTGCCAAGAAGAGCGACTTCGAGCGTGCCGAGCGGGCCAAGGAAAAGACCGGCGTTCAGGTGGAAGGCGTGCGCGCCATCAATCCCGTGAACGGCCGCGAGATCCCGATCTGGCTCAGTGACTATGTGCTGATGACCTACGGCACCGGCGCCATCATGGCTGTGCCTGCTCATGATACCCGTGACTGGGAGTTCGCCAAGAAGTTCCATCTGCCCGTGATTGAGGTGGTCGCCGGCGGCGATGTGGAGAAGGAAGCATATACCGACATTCAGGACGGCGTGATGGTCAACTCCGGCTTCCTGAACGGCATGAAGGTCTCCGAAGCCAAGAAGGCCATTATTGATTATCTGGTGGAAAAGGGCGTAGGCGAGCGGAAGGTGAACTTCAAGCTCCGCGACTGGGTGTTCAGCCGTCAGCGTTATTGGGGCGAACCGATCCCCATGATTCACTGCGATAAGTGCGGTATGGTGCCCGTGCCTGAAGATCAGCTGCCTGTGC
>CAVBFK010000308.1:0-5958 GCA_963594395.1 Lachnospiraceae bacterium | reverse complement strand
ATCGCCATGGGGCTGGCTGTTTGCAAGGCTACCGAGAGCATTGCCCGTCAGCCTGAAGCTGAGAGCAAGATCCGTACCACGCTGATGTTGGGCTTGGTTTTCATCGAAACCGCTATCATCTACGCTTTGCTGGTCGTTATCCTGATCATCTTCGTCCTCTAATGCGAGAAGGCAGGTGAAAGACAATGAGTATGCCTTTGAACGTTGACTGGCAGCAGATTCTTCTGCACTTGCTGAATTTCGCGATTCTGGCTGCCGGTCTGTATCTTCTCTTGTACAAGCCCGTGAAGAACTTCATGAACAAGCGGGAAGAGTATTACAAGCAGATGAACGCGGATGCAGAAAGCAAGCTGGAGCGTGCCGCTACCCTGGAGAAGGAGCATCAGGCACAGCTGGAAAGCGTAGATGCTGAACTCCGCCAGAAGAAGGAGCAGGCCGCACAGGAGCTGGCAGCCGCCAAGCAGACGGAACTGCAGAATGCCCATGCCGAGGCAGAAAAGATCATCGCAAATGCAAAGGCTTCTGCGCAGGCTGAACATGACAAGATCCTGTCCTCTGCACAGGAAGAGATCGGAGAGCTGGCTGCAGCTGCGACGAAGCGCTTGATCCATTCTTCTATGGATCAGGTCTGCGATGAGTTCTTTGCCGCCGCAGGAGGTGAGCATCAGGATGGAAAAGACCATGAGTGAAATTTCCACGGCTGTGCTGTATAGCGCAGTTCAGCCGGATGCTGCCCACATGGAGCGGTTCACCGCTTTCCTGAAGGAAAAGTATCACTGCGATATCGCACTGACCTGGCAGCAGGATGCATCCCTGAAAATGGGCTTCCGCCTGGTGGTTGGCAAGGAAAGCTACAACTGGGGCGTTGATGACCGTCTCGATCTGCTGAAGACCGAGTGGAAGAACGCATCGAAGAATGCGAAGAGCAACATCCTGCCGCTACTGAAGAAGACCCTGGCTGAGTGGCAGCCCCACATCCTCCCGGAAGAATCCGGCGAGGTGCTGTCCGTAGGTGACGGCATTGCCAGAGTCAGCGGTCTGCCCAGCGTCAAGTACGGCGAAATCCTTGTATTTGACGGCGGCGTTTCCGGCATGGTACAGGATCTGCGTGAGAACGATGTTGGCTGCATCCTTTTCGGCGATGACCGCGAAATCTGCGAAGGCAGCACGGTCAAGCGTACCGGCAAGGCCGCCGGCATTCCCGTGGGCGATGCTTTCATTGGCCGCGTGATTGATGCTCTGGGCAACCCGATTGATGACATGGGTGCCATTGAAGCTACGGATTACCGCCCCATTGAGCGGCCGGCTCCCAGCATTGTTGACCGCCAGGCAGTGAACCGTCCTATGGAGACCGGCTTGCTGGCCATTGACTCCATGTTTCCTATCGGCCGCGGACAGCGTGAGTTGATCATCGGTGACCGCCAGACCGGTAAAACGGCCATTGCCCTGGATACGATCCTGAACCAGAAGGGGAAGGACGTCATCTGCATCTATGTGGCCATCGGCCAGAAGGCAAGCTCCGTGGCACAGCTTGTGCAGACGCTTCGCACCAACGATGCACTGCAGTACACGGTGGTTGTCTGCGCAACCGCCAGCGAAACGGCTCCTATCCAGTACATTGCGCCTTACGCCGGATGCGCCATGGGCGAGTACTTCATGGAGAACGGAAAGGACGTGCTGATTGTCTACGACGATCTGTCCAAGCATGCCATTGCCTATCGCTCCATGTCCTTGCTGCTGGAACGCTCTCCCGGCCGTGAAGCTTACCCCGGCGACGTGTTCTACCTGCATTCCCGCTTGCTGGAGCGTTCTGCCCACCTTTCCGATGCGAAGGGCGGCGGCAGTATGACGGCTCTGCCGATTGTGGAAACCCAGGCAGGCGACGTGTCTGCTTACATTCCTACCAATATTATTTCCATCACGGACGGCCAGATCTTCCTGGAGAGCGACCTGTTCTTCCCCGGTCAGCGTCCGGCTGTGAACGTTGGTCTGTCTGTTTCCCGTGTGGGTGGCGCCGCTCAGACGAAGGCCATGAAGAAAGCCGCCGGTGCACTCCGACTGGAGCTGGCACAGTACCGTGAGATGGAAGTCTTCACGCAGTTCTCCAGCGACTTGGATGAAGCAACCAAGCAGCAGCTGACCTATGGCCAGGGCTTGATGGAACTGCTGAAGCAGAATCAGTCTCATCCCATGCAGCAGCACCAGCAGGTGATTACCCTGGTGGCGGCTCTGAATCATGTCATGCAGCAGGTGCCTGTTCGCGAGGTCAAGAAGTTCCAGGCTGGACTGATTGACTACATCGAGAAGCAGGGTACGTACATCTGCCAGGAGATTGACCAGAAGTGTGTGCTCTCTGATGATTTGAAGCAGGACATTCTGCGTCTGTCCCGTGAATATTTGGAGAAGTACACTGCAAGCAAGGCAGCACAGGCGGTGAACGCGAATGGCAAACGCGAAGGAAATTAAGAGCCGCATCAACAGCGTGAAGGACACGCAGAAGATTACCAACGCCATGTACCTGATTGCATCCACCAAGATGCGGAAGGCAAAGAGCGAGCTGGAAAACACCCGCCCGTATTTCACGGCGCTTCGCGGTGAGATTAAGCGTATCTTCCGTACGGTCAACAACGTGGAAAGCAAGTATTTCTACCCGGCTGAAGGCGAACCTGCCTTGAACGGCACCTATGCGGTGCTGGTAATCACAGCAGATAAGGGCTTGGCCGGCGCGTATAACCAGAATGCGATCAAGGAAGCTGAAAAGCTTCTGCAGCAGCATCCGGATACGAAGCTTTTCGTGGTTGGTGAGTACGGACGCCAAGCCTTCATGCAGCGGCATATTCCCATCGAAAAGAGCTTCCTGTACACGGCACAGAATCCTACCCTGCACAGGGCCCGTGAAATCGCGGCCATTCTGCTGGATCTGTTTGACCGGCGTGAGGTGGATAAGATTTTCATCGTCTACACCGACTTGAAAAACAGCCAGGAGGCGCAGGCTATTTCAACACGTCTGTTGCCGTTCCACCGTGCATACTTTGCCACCACCACAGAAGAGAAGGCCGTGACCACACCCTTCGAGTTTGAACCGTCGGTGGGCGCTGTGCTGGATAACATCATGCACAGCTACGTGTCCGGCTTCATCTACAGCGCATTGGTGGATAGCTTCTGCAGTGAGCAGAATGCCCGCATGACGGCTATGGATTCTGCCAACCAGAATGCACAGGAGATTCTTAATGACCTGACGATTCAGTATAACCGCGTTCGTCAGGCAGCCATCACCCAGGAAATCACCGAGGTTTCCTCCGGTGCAAAGGCACAGAAGAAGAAGCGGTTAAAGGAGGCGAATGCTTCATGAATACAGGAAAGATCGTAGCTGTGTCCGGCCCTGTGATTGACGTGCGGTTTCCGCATGGACAGCTCCCGAAGATGAAGGAGGCTCTGCGCGTCACGGTTGAAGGTGCGGAGCGGGTGATGGAGGTCGCACAGCATATTGGTCATGACACCGTACGCTGCATTATGCTGGCGGAAAGTGAAAATATCGTGCGCGGCATGGATGTGTATGCTGACGGCAACGGAATCCGCGTTCCTGTAGGCGAATGCACGCTGGGCCGTATGTTTAACGTTCTTGGTCAGCCCATTGACGGCGGCGAGAGCGTGCCGGAAACGGAAAAGCATTGGGAAATCCATCGGAAGGCACCTACGTTTGCACAGCAGCGCCCTGCAGTGGAAATCCTGGAAACCGGCATTAAGGTTATCGATATGCTGGAGCCCTATCCCAAGGGCGGCAAGATTGGTCTGTTCGGCGGCGCCGGTGTTGGCAAAACCGTGCTGATTCAGGAATTGATTCACAACGTTGCTATGGAGCACGGCGGATATTCCATTTTCACCGGCGTTGGCGAGCGTAGCCGTGAAGGCAATGACCTGTGGACGGAAATGCGCGAAAGCGGCGTTATTGATAAGACGGCACTGGTCTTCGGTCAGATGAACGAATCTCCCGGCGTGCGTATGCGCGTGGCACTTTCCGGTCTGACCATGGCGGAATATTTCCGTGATGAAGAGCATAAGGACGTGCTGCTGTTCATCGATAACATCTTCCGTTTCGTGCAGGCAGGCAGTGAGGTTTCTACCCTGCTGGGACGTATGCCCTCTGCCGTTGGCTATCAGCCTACCCTGGCTGAGGAAATGGGCGCCCTGCAGGAGCGGATTACTTCGACCAAGAGCGGTTCCGTTACCTCTGTGCAGGCTGTCTATGTCCCTGCTGACGACTTGACGGACCCCGCACCTGCCACGACCTTCACCCACTTGGATGCAACCACCGTGTTGAGCCGTAAGATCGCTGAGCAGGGCATTTACCCCGCTGTGGATCCTCTGGCATCTACCTCTCGTATTCTGGAAGCATCCATTGTCGGCGAAGAGCATTACGAAGTGGCTCGTAAGGTGCAGGAGATCCTTCAGAAGTATCACGAACTGCAGGATATCATCGCCATCCTGGGTATGGATGAATTGAGCGATGAAGACAAGCAGACGGTGACCCGTGCCCGCCGCATCCAGAAGTTCCTTTCTCAGCCCATGCACGTGGCAGAAAAGTTCACGGGCAACCCCGGCGTGTATGTACCGCTGAAGGAAACGATCCGCGGCTTCAAGGCCATTGTGGACGGCAGCATGGATCAGTACCCCGAGGCCGCATTCTACAATGTGGGAACCATTGATGATGTGGTCAAGAAGGCCGAACAGATGGAGGCTCACCATGAGTGACTTCCAGGTAAACATTCTGGCGGCAGATTGCCCCTTCTATGAGGGCCCCTGCGAATCTCTGATTGTTCCCACGGTAGAGGGGCAGTACGGCATCCTCGCCGGGCACAGCAACATGATTGCCGCCATCGTTCCGGGACAATTGCAATACAAGATTCCCGGACAGCCTGTGAAGTACGCCGCTGTATCCGAAGGCCTGGTGAAGGCTGAGGGCGGCGAAGTCCTTGTGCTGGTGGATACGGCGGAACGCCCGGAAGACATTGATGAAAATCGTGCCAAAAGGGCAGCAGATGCGGCCAGAGAAGAAATCCTACAGAAGAAGAGTATTCAGGAGTACCGCACTGCCCAGGCAAGCCTTGCCCGCGCCATTACCAGATTGCGCGTCAAGCATACCCAAACAGATTAAAATCTTTGAAACTCCGCTACACGAAAGTGCGGCGGAGTTTTTGTTTGCCTTGACAGATAGATGAAATCGGCTACAATGAAACTATAGCTGAAAAGGGAGGCGTTAGGCATGGCAGGGCTTGAACAGTACGTACAGCGCTTTGTCGATCGGTTGGAGCGGGAACAGGTGAATATTCACGGCTTTCAGCTCTCGGTTCAGGGAGAAATGAAGGCTAAGGCTTATTATGCTCCTTTTGCGGAAGGTCAGCTTCATCAGATGTATTCCGTCACTAAGTCCATGACATGCATTGCCGTCGGCGTGCTGCTGGATGACGGCAAGCTGAGCCTTGATGATCCTATCGTCAAGTATTTTCCTGACTATTTGCCGGAGCATCCCGACAAGCGGCTTCTGCGGCTGAAGATCCGCGATATGCTCCGCATGGCAACCTGCTATCGACGCACCACCTATCGGGAAGGCATAGATGAAAATTGGGCGAAGACGTTTTTTACGGCAACGCCTACTCATGAGCCCGGCACGGTGTTCCATTATGACACCAGTTGTGCACAGGTGCTGTGCGCATTGGTGGAGCGTCTCAGCGGCATGAGCGAAGAAAAGTTCCTGACGGAGCGCCTCTTAAAACCCATTGGCTGTGAAGATGGTACTCATTGGCTGACAGACCCCTCCGGCTGTTGCCGCGGCGGTACAGGTATGTGCATGAGCCTGCGGGATATGCACAAGGTAGCACAGTGGATGCTGGACGGCGGCAGGGGACTCATCTCTGCGGACTTCCTTCGTCAGATGACAGAGAAGCACATCAATACCAC
>CAVBFK010000307.1:0-2229 GCA_963594395.1 Lachnospiraceae bacterium | reverse complement strand
CCCTGGGGCGCCGGCGTTTTGCATTTCATCCGGTGATTATGACTTTCTGCCGCGTTCTGTTATGCTGGGTTTGCCGGCAAGAAAGGGAACAAGCAATGAATCGACCCGAACGATATGATCAGAAACCGTTGGCAGACGATCCGTGGGAGGCGTTGGCGCTGGCCGTGATTCGGCAGGCGGCCATGGAATACCGCGCCCTGTACAGGCGGAAGAAGGCGGGAACGCTGGGGGCTGAAATGAACCGAATGCTTCTGGACGCGGAGCAATTTTTCCGCGGCGCATGGTTCAAGTGCCTCAGCGACGCCGATGGGGAAATCATTCTGCAGAAGCTGAGGGGGGAAGACGCATGACCGTCAAGGAATATCTCAGTCAGGCCTGGGCGTGGCAGCAGGCCATTCAGCGCAAGCGGAAGCATCTGGCGGTGCTGAAATGTCTGGCGGATGATACCGCCGGCCGTATCAGCGATATGCCGCGGGCCTCTTCGCCGAACCCGCAGCGCATGGAAGATGTGCTGATCAAGGTGGTTGACCTTGAGCGGGAGATTGCAGAGGATGAAAAGGCGATGTACGAAGCGCGGCAACGGGTGGCGTCCATGATCGCCGAGCTTTCCGACACGGGACAGATGCAGGTGCTGATGAAGCGCTACCTGGAGTACAAGGGTTGGATGCAGATTCAGCAGGAGCTGGGTGTTGGGGAAAGATGGGTGCATCGCCTGCATCAGCGGGCGGTGGAGGCGCTCGAAAAAATTTTCGCAAAAAGTTTGGAATTTGTGGAATGAAATCTGCCCGTGCTTCGTTAGATGGGTGTACGAACCATAACGGTAGCAAAACACCGAAGCGGTTCGACAAAAAAGAAAAAAAGGCGAAATGCCTGATGAGGAGGTCTACCCTATGAAAAAGTTCTTGGCGATGGCGCTTGCTGCGATGATGTCTTTGACTGCTGTTTCTGCTCTGGCGGATACCGTGGAAACCACCAATGAAGATGGTACGGTAACGGTGACCACCGATGCGGGTGTGACTTTCAGCTATGATAAGGCCGACTTCGATGTGACCATCGACGAAAGCGGCAATGTGGTCGGCAAGTATATCCCCGAAACCGCTGAGGAAGTCAGCTTCTCCGTGGAGATGGTGAAGGACACCACCGCAGAAGCCTATCTGGCCGATGCAACCACCGAGGTGACCAAGGAAGCTTCCTTCAACGAAGAGACCGAATGGATGACCACCGAGACCGAAGAAGTCGGTGAAAAGAACACCGTGACCGTTGCAACTTACGTCCGTGACTGCGATGGCGGCTGCTACGTGGTGAAGATCCACAGCTTCCATGAGAATACCGTAGAAGCAGCAACGGCAACCGATGAAGAGCCCAGCGACGAAGACAACCCCGGTTACATCGCCGTGATGGAACTGCTGGTGGCCAGCATGAGCTTCTCCAAGTAACACGTTTTCCTGAATCCACAGCGCCGCGGAGGAATTTCTTCCGCGGCTTTTCTATGCCTTGCCGCGGCTGGATTTTTTGGGGGCTGGCATGGTATCATAAAG
Source organism: Lachnospiraceae bacterium (assembly GCA_963594395.1). GTDB lineage: Bacteria > Bacillota > Clostridia > Christensenellales > Aristaeellaceae > CAKUFA01. The sequence goes on along the minus strand of CAVBFK010000307.1, from coordinate 691 downwards.
GAAATTTGCAGAGGGGGAACCGTTGAAACGTCATGGAACCGGAAAGGCGCGGTGTCCTCCCCAATACACGAAAGCGGAAAAAAACGGACAGCCATCATCAGCTGTCCGTTTTTCATTATTTTCCCGTTCCCGTAGAACCAAAGCCGCCGGTGCGGGGGGCAAAATCCGCGTCTTCTTCGGCGGTGCCGTAGGGTAGGAGTACGCCCTGGCAGATTCGCTGGCCGGCGGTCAGGGTTACGGGCTGGTCGCCGCCGGTGAGGGCGATGAGGATGTGGCCTTCGTTGTCTGCAAAGGCGTAGTCGCTGTCAATGACGCCTACGGTGTTGCTCAGGCGGAGACCCATTTTCGCGCCCAGGGAAGAGCGGATGAACAGCAACAGTACCCAGCCCGGGGTCATTTCGCAGCGGATGCCGCTGGGGAGAAGCACCTGCTGATGGGGCGCCAGGGTCACATCGACCGGGCAGATGAAGTCGTATCCCGCGCTGCCGGCCGTGGCACGGCGTGGCAGGGGAATTTCCTCCAAAGGCATGGAGGAAGGCCAGGACGCAGTGTCCTTGGCGTATTGGGCAGGGGTGATATGGGTAAATCGCGCAATGGTGGGCATCATGATTCTCCTGATTTTTTTATCATTGTTTCATAACAGATTTACTTCATCGGAGAGAGTCTGCGAAGGGTGCACTCCTTTGAAGAA
>CAVBFK010000306.1:0-26203 GCA_963594395.1 Lachnospiraceae bacterium | reverse complement strand
GCATAGACCAGCGCCACTTTGATACCTTCATAGACGCGCTTCTTCAGCCGTGCACCGAAGTTGTAGCCCACAATAGCTACCATGCCGTTGCTCAGACCGAATACCGGCATGAACACGAAGGACTGAAGCTTGAAGTACACGCCCAGCACGCTGACGGCCGCATTGCCGAAGGGCATGAGGATCAGGTTGAACAGCACGCTCATGACGGAAGAAATGGACTGCATGATGATGCTGGGGAAGCCTACGCTTAAGATGGGCTTGATGATGCTCATGTCCACGTGGAAGCCCTTCAGGGTCAGATGAAGCTCGTGATTCCTGGTTTGGTTCAGCACAAAGCCCAGCACCATGCCGGCAATCTGACCGATGACCGTTGCGATGGCGGCGCCGGCAATGCCCATTTTCGGGCAGCCCAGGTAGCCGAAAATCATGATGGGGTCAAGGATGATATTCACCACGGCGCCCGTCAGCTGCATGACCATGGACAGCATGGTGTTGCCCGTTGCCTGCACCAGGCGCTCAAAGGTCACAGACAGGAACAGGCCAAAGCTCCATACGCAGGCGATGGACAGATACTGGGTGCCCAGATCCTGCAGAACAGCGTCATTCGTCATCATGCCAAAGAAAGCTTTGGTGAAGAACAGACCGAAGACGAGGAAGATCAGATAGCCGATGAGCTCCAGGAAAATGCCGTTGCGGGCGGCGTCCTTGGCTTCCTGGTCCCGCTTTTCGCCCAGCTTACGGGAGATCATGCTGTTGATGCCCACGCCGAGACCGGTGGAAACGGCGATCATCAGCATCTGAATAGGATAGGCCAGGGAAACGGCGGTCAGTGCGTTGGCGTCGTACTGCGCCACGAAGATACTGTCCACCACGTTGTACAGCGCCTGCACCAGCATGCTGATCATGATGGGAACGGACACCTTCGGCACCAACGTCTTCATGGGCACGGTGCCGAGCATTTTGGATCTTGCCTGTTCTGTTGCCTCCATACATCCTCCTGCGAAAAAGTCCGCCTCCGGCTGTCAAGTCATCAGGTTAGACGGATTTACGTCCCCCAGCCGGCTGGATCCATTGCTTCGGCTCCTGAAAGCCAACGAAAATGATAACATATCCTAAGATATGGTGTCAACGTATGCGCAAAATTAAACAAAGAAAAGATGCAGGATTTGCGGGAGGGAAGCTTGGGTGACCAAAGCCCTGTCCGACAAAAAGCAATCTGCCCATTTGCATGCACCTACTTCCTGTGCTATACTACCCTCAAAAGGTGGGATGCAAATGGAAGCATTGATTTCCAAGTGGCATCGGGAGCTGGAGCTGTTCAGCGGCTTGAAGCCGATGCTGATCCTTGAAGGCAATGTGCTGGATCAGTACCGCTACCCCGTGCCGGGTTCCCTTGGGGAGGACACACTCACGTCTCTGCCCCATTATCTGCATGGATTTTTTCGGGACATGGGCTACCAGCAGGTGGTGTTCTACTCCAACCTGGTAGGCTTCATGAACCCTTATGAATCGGGCATGACGGAGAAATTCGCCGCGTCTGTGGGTAGTGAATGCAAGCAGGGCACCATTCCTGCGGAGTTCAAGGGCAATACGGCCGACACGGCGCCCAACATGATCCGCCGTGCCATGTGCCAGCAAAACAGCGCCACAGCCATCGTCATGGAAATGGCGGGATACTACATCACGTCCCCTGACCGCATGGATCAGCAGGACATGAACAGCTTCAACCTGCTGCTGCAGTCTGCCATGAGCGCCGCCACGGTGCATACGCCCCAGGGCAAATTGCAAAACGTGCTGGTTCTGCTGGTGAATAAACTCAATGACCTGCCGACCTGGCTGTACCTGAATAACCCGGTGTGCAAGTCCATTCATCTGGACGCCCCGGATCGGGAGGAGCGCAAGCGGCTGATTACCGGCCCTGCCTTTGCCACCTTCTTTGACAGCACGGTGTACCGCACGGACATTCCGTATTATGAGGAACATCCCGATGAGCTGGCACGTCTGCAGGACAAGCTGGTAGGCCTTACCGACGGCATGACCTTTACCGATCTGGATGCCATGCGCCGGCTGAGCAAGCGGGAAGCCACTCCTATTCGGGATATCGCGCAAGTGGTAGATCTGTACAAATACGGCATTAAGGAAAATCCTTGGCGCACCTTGTCGCTGGACAGCCTGCGCACTGCTAAGGCAGACTTTGAAAAGCGCATCAAGGGACAGGACGCCGCCCTGGAGCGCACCATGGACGTGGTGAAGCGTGCGGTCACCGGCATGAACGGCCTTTCCAGCTCTTCCACCTCCAAGCCCAAAGGCGTGCTGTTCTTCGCGGGTCCCACGGGTACGGGCAAAACGGAGACCGCCAAAGCCTTGGCAGAAAAGCTTTTCGGCGATGAGTCCTGCTGCATTCGCTTTGATATGAGCGAATACGGCCAGAGCCATTCTGACCAGAAGCTTATGGGTGCACCGCCCGGCTATGTGGGCTATGAAGCCGGCGGTCAACTGACCAACGCGGTGAAGAAGAATCCCTTCTCCATCCTGTTGTTCGATGAAATCGAAAAGGCGCACTCCTCCATCCTGGACAAGTTCCTGCAGATCCTGGAGGATGGCCGCATGACCGACGGCCAGGGCAACACGGTGTACTTCTCCGAAACCATTATCATCTTCACCAGCAATCTGGGCATGTATGTGAAGGATGCCATGGGCAAGCGCCACGCCAATGTGACCATGGACATGGATTATGCTCAGGTGACCAAGGCCATTCGCGGCGCCATTGAGGATTATTTCAAGCTGGAGCTTGGCCGCCCCGAAATCCTGAACCGTATCGGCGAGAATATCGTGGTGTTCGATTTCATCCGGCAGGAGGCAGGCGAGGCCATCCTCCGCGCCCAGGTGGACAAGATTGTCCGTCGCATGGAGGAGCAGAAGTCCATCCGCATCACCATCCCGGACAGCGCGTACGATCAGCTCCGTCAGGCGGCGCTGGCGGATTTGTCCAATGGCGGCCGCGGTGTGGGCAATCAGGTGGAAAGCCTGCTCATCAACCCCATGTCCCGCTGGCTGTTTGACAACGGCGTGCTGGAAAATGCCGCGGTGACCATTGACAGCTTTGACACCACAGCCAATCCTCCGTGCCTGCACTGCCATTTAGAGGAGGAGAAAGCCCATGACTGAACCGATGAAGAGCGTACGGCTCGGGAAAAATCTGATGCAGGGCGAACGCAGCCTTGCCAAGGTGGCAGAAGATTTGTGGGGCACGACATGTGAGGCTCCCGTGGCAGAAACGGCGGAAACCGAAACGCCGGCTATGGCAGAAGCGGCACCGCAAAGCATGGCATTTCCTCCCTTTGATCAGCTGTGGAAGACGGCTGACGATACCGTGGACTGGACGGATGCGCTGGTCAATGAAACATGCCCTGACGGTATGACAGCCCCTGATCTGTGGGCATTCTTTCATGAGCAGGCCAAAGCGGTGCTGGCGGGGAACACGGAAACCTATCTGAAAGTGATGGACAAGGCAGATCCGTTGGGGGATCTTCAGCCCTATGCGGCGCATATTGATGCATCTGCGGAAAGCAGTGATGCACTGTCTGCCGCGTTTGAGGTGTTGCCTCGTTATGTGGAAGACGGCGAGGAGGCCAAGCAGAAATATCTGTGCGGCATGTCGGTGCGGATTGCCCGCGACCTGATGGCGCTCTTGCCCGTATCTACGGTGAAAGTGATCGCCACGCAAGGGGAAGAAACATTGATGACCACCGTCTTCCCCAGAAGCGAGATGCAGCGTGTCCGCTTCAGCTTCATTGATCCTGTGGCCTTCGTGCAGGGCTTGGCAGAATAATCTTGTCAACCTGAATCCGATCGTGCAAACGGTCGGATTTTTTTATTGACACTCGAACGTCTGCGTACTACAATCATATTGTTCAATTTTGAACTATCTATTTCTGAAAGGAATTCTGCTCGATGATGGTTTCCGCCAGTGAATTGACCACTTTCCTGCGAAGCTTCACGGATGCCTATGCCGCGTGGATGCAGCCGCTGAATCTTCAGCACCAACTGCCGCCCAATGGGCTGGACATCCTGCTTTTCCTGGCCAATAATCCCGGCAAGGACACGGCACGGGACATCTGCCATTACCGCCACTTAAAGCCCGGGCTTGTGTCGCTTACGGTAGAAAAACTGGTGCAGGCCGGATATCTGCGGCGGCAAAGCGTGCCGGGGGATCGGCGAAAGGATCAACTGGTGTGCACCGACCAGGCCGCGGCTCTGATTGAAGAGGGTCGCAAACAGCAGGCCGCCTTCGCCCAGGCACTGAACCAGGGGCTGACAGGAGAGGAAATCATCTGCGTGATGCACTGCATGGACGTGGTGAATCAGAACATTGAACAGATCAAGGAAAATGGAGGAATGAACCGTGCAAAGAAATGATCGCTCGGAGCTGGGAACGGCGCCGGTAGGCAAGCTGCTGTTCAAATTGGCTGTCCCTACTGTGATTGCCCAGCTGGTAAACATGCTCTACAACATCGTGGACCGCATCTACATCGGCCATATGGCGGGGGACGGCAGTCTGGCACTGACGGGCGTGGGCGTATGTATGCCGCTGATTATGATTGTGACCGCCTTTGCCGCACTGATCGTTTCCGGCGGCGCGCCTCGGGCATCCATCTTTATGGGCAAAGGGGACATGGACTCTGCCGAAAAAACGCTGGGCAGCTGTTTCTCTACCCAGGTGATTCTTTCGCTCCTGCTTACCTTTGCCATGCTCCTGTGGAACAAGGACCTTCTGCTGGCCTTCGGTGCCAGTGAAAACACCATTCAGTACGCTGTCGATTATATGAACATCTACGCCATCGGCACCATCTTCGTTCAGCTGACGCTGGGCATGAATGCCTTCATCACGGCGCAGGGCTTTGCCAAAACGGGCATGCTGACGGTGCTCATCGGCGCGGTGATCAATATCGCGCTGGATCCCCTGTTTATCTACGCCTTTGGCATGGGTGTGCAGGGCGCCGCTTTGGCCACGGTCATCTCTCAGGCGGTTTCCTGCGTTTGGGTCATTTCCTTCCTCAGCGGCAAGAAGACAGCACTGCGGCTGAAGAAAGAAAACCTGCGCATCGAGCCGAAGCTGATTCTACCCTGCCTGGCATTGGGTTTGTCTGCCTTTGTGATGCAGAGCAGCGAAAGTGTCATCTCCGTCTGCTTCAATTCCTCCCTGCTCCGCTACGGCGGGGATACGGCCGTGGGCGCCATGACCATCCTCACCAGCGTGATGCAGTTTGCCATGCTGCCCATGCAGGGCATTGCCCAGGGTGCCCAGCCGATTTCCAGCTATAATTTCGGCGCCAAGAATGCCGACCGTGTGAAGCAGACCTTCAAGCTGCTGCTCATTGCCTGCACCATTTACTCCACGGCACTGTGGGCACTGATTCAGCTGGCACCCCAGACCTTTGCCGGCATCTTTACCCCTGATGCAGAGTTGCTTGCCTTCACTGCCAACGCCATGCATATTTATTTCGCAGTGCTCCTGCTTTTCGGCATCCAGATTGCTTGCCAGATGACGTTCGTGTCCATTGGCAACGCTGTGTGCTCCATCATTGTTGCCGTGATGCGCAAGTTCATTCTGCTGTTGCCGCTGATCTACATCCTGCCGAACTTCGTGGCCGACAAGACTACCGGCGTGTACCTGGCAGAGCCGGTGGCTGATGTGATTGCCATCAGCTTTACGGCGATTTTGTTCACCGTGCAGTTCCGGAAGGCCATGAAGGGGCTGGAAAAGTAAATGCTGGCCGCGGAAGAGCAAGTGCTTTTTCGCGGCCAAATTCTTTGCATCCACGGAGAGAACTATGCAAACAAAAAAATATGAAAAAGGGATTGACAAACGGAAAAACACCTGCTATAATAATCATCGTTGTCACACGGAATGCAAATTCCAATGACAAATGGTCGCATGGCTCAGTTGGTAGAGCACTTCGTTCACATCGAAGGGGTCACAGGTTCGAGTCCTGTTGCGACCACGTTCACCTGGCAAGATTGCTTGCCAGGTTTTTTATTACGTTCATCTACCTCACTCCTACTGAATGTCTACTATCGCATACAGAACTCACAGGAAACTATGATACACTGCCATCAACAACATTTTAGGAGGAACGGACATGAAAAGAATGGTGGCAGTGCTCCTGATGGCGGCGGTTTTGCTTTTCGGATCTGCAAGTGCTGTGGCGGATGAAGTGGATCTTTCCAAATGGTCGGATGATGAAGTGGTGGCCTTGCTTTCACAGGTTCAGCAAGAAATCGCAACGCGCCATATCGAGAAGAGTGCCCAGCTGCCGGCCGGATCGTACCTGGTTGGTACTGATCTGCCTGCTGGAACGTATACTGTTTATTGCAAGTATGAAGGTTCCTGGTGGGCGGATATTTACGTTATTGAAGATGGCGGAGATGGTGACACAACTTTTTCAGGCACGGTGTATGGCCCCGATAATGAATTTGCAAGCACCAAAGGCGAAGGTACGTGGACGGTTACTCTGCATGAGGGCGACCTTTTCAAATGCTCCGATGAAGTAACGTTAACCATTTCTTCCGGTGTGAAGTTTAACTAACCCATCGACTTCATTCTCTTTGAAGTTTCAGACGCAACATACCAAGAAAGCCGTCGAAGCATGACACTTCGACGGCTTTCTTCTTATTTATGGATTATTCCGCACTCTCCAGATACTTGCTGCGCAGGGTGGCAATCTCGTCATCGGTGATGTTGAGCTTGGTCTTCAGGAACTCCAGCATGGAGCCGCTCTCGGCCTCGGCATAGTCGAACAGGTTCTCCATCAGCTGGCGGGAAACACCGGTCAGCGTGGCAACGCCGTTGATTTCGTCCTCATTGTCCGTCAGCTCAGCGGCCTTGCTCTTCATGTACTCAATGGAAGTGGCGTTGAACTGGTTGGTCAGCTCAAAGTCATCCAGCACGGTTTCCTTGTCTACGCCCAGCAGGGTGAGAATGACCACAGCAGCAGTGCCGGCACGATCCTTGCCGCCGGTGCAGTGCCAGAGGATGGCGCCTTCTTCGTGGTTGAGCAGCTCATCAACGAAAGCGCGGTAGCCGGCAAGGCCTGCCTCGCTGTCAAAAATATCGATGTACATGGAGTCGGACAGGGTGCCGGCCTGGTACATCTCGATCAGTGCGGCAGCGGGGTTGTCGCTGTTGGTGTAAATGGCCGTCATGGCGGCAGCGGAGCTGTCACTGTTCTCATCAATGACCTGAACGCGAACGTTCACGGCACTTTCTACTTCAGGGTCGGGGGCGGAAGCAATCTCATCCGTGGTGCGCAGGTCGATAATCTCGGTCACGTTGTACTCGTCATGGAGCTTCTGCAGATCGGCCTCGGAAGCCGCGGAGAGCTTGCCGCTTCTCAGCAGGACATTGCTCTTCACGCGCATACCGTCCTCGGTGATATAGCCGCCGAGCTGACGGGCGTTGCTGAGCTTTTCCATGCCCAGGGTTTGGCTTTCCACGGTAATGGTGTTCACGGAAACTTCTTCAGATACGGCGGTTTCTTCGGCGAATGCGCCATAAGTTTGGCATCCGGCCAGAAGCATGCAGCACATGGCGGCTGCGGTAACTCTCTTGAAATGGTTGTTCATACTGCGATCCTTCTTTCTTTTTGATACGGCTAGGTTATACAGAAAAATCGCGATGAAATCAACGCAGGCAAAATAAAATCCCGGTAAAGTCCATGTAAAACAGGAATTCTGCACTTTGCGGCGAATAAAACCAACGTTGAAAGAGCTTACAATTCATTGCAATCCATCAAGGAAAGGAAGCGGATTTTCTATGGCAATGAGCGCAGAAGAGCGGGCGCAGATGCTCCTTACGCAGCCGGTGGAGAAGATCATCCCCAAAATGGCAGCGCCGACCATCTGCTCGATGCTGATTTCATCCATTTATAATATGGCCGATACGTACTTCGTCAGCCAAATCGGTGCGGAGGGCAGCAGTGCCGGTACCTCCGCATCGGCGGCAGTCGGCATCGTCTTTTCTGTCATGGCGATGATCCAGGCCATGGCGTTCCTGTTCGGCATGGGTAGCGGCACCAATGTCAGCCATCTGCTGGGTATGGGCAAAAAGCAGGAGGCTGAGGTCTACAGCGCCGTGGGTTTCTTCTCGGCATGCGCGGCCGGTGTGGTTATTGCCATTGTGGGCAATCTGCTGAATGAGCCGCTGATGTACCTGCTTGGTGCAACGGACACCGCCGCGCCGTATGCCGTGGAATACGCGCGCTATATTTTCCTCGCCGCACCCTTCATGATGGGATCTTTGGCGATGAATAACCTACTTCGCTTTCAGGGGCTGGCGCTGTACGGCATGATCGGCATTATCTCCGGCGGCATTTTGAACATGCTGCTGGATCCTCTGCTGATTTTCGCGTTTGACATGGGCATTTCTGGCGCCGCCATTGCGACCGCCATTTCACAGCTCGTGAGCTTCACAATTCTGCTCGTTATGTGCAACACCCGCGCAGACGCGCTGTCCCTTCTGCCGAAGAACTATCGCCCGACGAAAAGAATCTATAGTAAAATTCTCAACAACGGTTTGCCGTCCCTTGGACGCCAAGGCATTATGAGCGTTTCAACCTCCATGCTGAACAACGCCGCCGCTGTCTACGGTGACCCGGCCATTGCCGCATTTTCTATTGTCAGCCGGTGCCTGAATTTCATTTACTCCATTGTTGTCGGCTTCGGTCAGGGATTCCAGCCCGTTTGCGGCTTCAGCTACGGCGCGAAGAATTTCGACCGCATGCACCGTGCCTTCTCCTTCAGCGTGAAGATGACGACCCTTGTTCTGCTGGTGCTGGGTACCCTCGGCTTTGTGTTTGCAGAGCCGATTATCACCGTGTTCCGCCGCTCTGACCCGGAGGTGATTCGCATCGGCACAGAGACGCTTCGCGTGCAGATTGTCACCGCGTGGACGTGGGGAATGATTACGCTGAGCAACATGTACACCCAGGCCATCGGCTACGGCATTCGCTCGACGATTCTCGCCGCCGCCAGACAGGGAATTTTCCTGATTCCTGTCCTGCTGGTCCTGCCCCGCGTATTCGGCCTGCAGGGACTGGAATATTGCCAGCCTGTCGCCGATGTGCTGACCCTTGGCCTTTCCATTTTCATGATGGCAAAGGTTATGAAAGAAAAATAAAGAAGCGTGAAACATAAAAGGCAACACCGTTGAGATGGGCGGTGTTGCCTTTTATAGGGAATACCTCCCGCAACCTGATTGATTTGGCTGATGATAGCATAGGCAGCGGCAAAAATCTAGCATGGCGGATGACGGAGCAGTCTTCCCTTTCCCCACCCTTGCGCCCCAGGAACAAATGCGATATAATGAAGCGATCAAGCTGCAAAGGGTGAGAACATGGACTGGGTAGAAATTACTGTACATACAACGACAGCCGGTGCGGATATTGTGTCCGAACAGCTGATGCAGGAAGGTGCCACGGGCACCATGGTGGAGGATCGGGCAGACATTCCGGATCCCTCTAAGCCCAACGGATACTGGGAAATGATTGATCAGAAGATGATCGACGCCATGCCGACAGACGTGCTGGTGCATGCCTGGTTTGAGCCGCAGAGCTTTGCGGATCGGCTGAGCGCATTGGCAGCCCGCATGAAGGAATTGCAGGCACTGGGGCTGGACTTCGATCTGGGCACCCTGGAAATCTCCACGCAGAACGTGAAGGAAGAGGACTGGGCGGAAGTCTGGAAGAAGTTCTACAAGCCTTTCCATGCCGGCAAGACCCTGGTGGTGAAGCCTACCTGGGAGCATTATGAGGCACAGGAAGGGGACAAGATTATCGAGATTGACCCCGGCATGGCCTTTGGCTCCGGCACACACGAAACCACGGGCATGTGCCTGGAACTGCTGGAAGAAACCCTGCAGGGCAATGAGCGCGTTATTGACGTGGGCACGGGCAGCGGCATCCTGGCCATTGGCGCGGCCATGCTGGGTGCCAAGAGCGTGCTGGCCATCGATATCGATCCTACGGCCGTGAAGGTGGCCAAGGAAAACATCGAGCACAATCATTTGTCGGACAAGATTCGTGCGGTGGAAGGCAATCTGCTGGACAAGACGGATGAGGATTGCGAGGTCTGCGTGGCCAATATCATTGCAGACGTGATCTGCTTCTTTGCCGAGCCCCTGACCCACCACATCGTGTCCGGCGGCCATTTCATCTGCTCCGGCATTATCAAGGAACGGGAAAACGACGTGCGGGAAGCGCTGGACAAGGCCGGCTATGCCATTGAAGAAGTGCGCCATAAGGGCGAGTGGGTCGCCATCCGCGCACGGAGGGCCTGACATGCACCGCTTTTATGCTGAAGGCGCGCTGACGGACGGTCTGGCCATGCTGAGCGAGGAAGACATCCGCCACGCCACCCGCGTACTGCGGCTGCAGGACGGCGATGAAGTGGAAATCTTCGCCGAGGGAAAGCGCTATGCCGGCACATTGGCCACCACGGACAGCGGCCTTGCCTGCCGCATAGACCATGAGCTTCCCGGCACGGAAGCAAAGCTGAGGGTGACGCTATATCAGGGGTTGCCCAAGGCAGAAAAGATGGAGTGGATTGTGCAGAAGGCCGTGGAGCTTGGCGCAGATTGCGTGGTGCCGGTGGCTATGAGCCGGTGCGTGGTACAGCTGGATAAGAAAGACGGCCTCCGCAAGCAGGAACGCTGGCAGAAGATTGCCCGCGAGGCCGGCAAGCAATCGGGACGTTGCGCCGCCATGAAAGTGGAAGCACCGATTTCTATGAAGGAACTGTACGACCGACTGCAGAAGCATGAGGCCGCCCTGGTTCCCTGGGAAGAAGCGAATGGATACAGCCTGAACGCCTTCCGTGAGGAGCATCCGCAGTGCACGGATGTGGCGGTGGTCATCGGGCCGGAAGGCGGCATGTCTGCCGAAGAGGTTAAGGCCATGGCGGAAAGCGGATGCCGCGCGGTAACGCTGGGTCCCCGCATTCTGCGCACGGAAACGGCGGCCATTACGTCCGTCGCCATGCTTATGTGCCTGTTCGGCGAAATGCAATAATCAACAGGATCTCGAGGAGGAAGAACAACCTTTGAATACCGTTGCTTTCCATACACTGGGCTGCAAGGTGAATCAATACGATACGCAGGCCATGCTGGAAAAATTCCGCGAGGCGGGCTACGCCATTGTGCCATGGAACGAGGATGCGGACGTCTACGTGGTCAACACCTGCACCGTAACCGGTACGGGAGATAAAAAGTCCATGCAGATTGCCCGCCGTCTCCGCCGGGAGCATCCCCTAAGCGAAGTGGTGCTGTGCGGATGTCTTGCCCAGCGCAAGGGCGCAGAACTGCTGGATACGGGTGCTCGGCTGATCCTTGGCACCCAGCACCGCGGCGAAGTGGTGACTCTGCTGGAGCAGGCTGTGAAGGACGGCACCCAGATGTGCGCCGTGGATGCGCTGACGGCGGAAACACCCTTTGAAGAGTTGAACATCACTGACCAGGAAGACCACACCCGCGCCATTATGAAGATTCAGGAAGGCTGCAACAATCACTGCACCTACTGCATTATCCCCAGCGTGCGGGGTCCCATTCGTTCCCGCCCCTTGAATGAAGTGGTCAGCGAGGCGGAAAAGCTGGCGGCGGCAGGCTACAAGGAACTGGTACTGACGGGCATCCATCTGACCAGCTACGGTCGTGATCTGCAGGAGAAGACTGGCCTGATTGACGCCATTGAGGCAGTGCAGGCCATCGATGGCGTGGAGCGTATCCGCCTGGGAAGCCTGGAGCCCAGCGTGGCTACGGAAGAATTCGCACAGCGGCTGGGTAAGTGCAGCAAGGTCTGCCCCCAGTTCCATCTGGCGCTTCAGTCCGGCAGTGATACGGTGCTGGCACGCATGGCTCGGCGGTACAATACCACCATGTACCTGAAATCCGCGGAGCATCTGCGGGCGGTGTTCCCCATGGCGGCCTTCACCACGGACGTGCTGACGGGCTTCCCAGGGGAGACGGAAGAGGAATACCGGGAAACCCGCGCCTTCATTGAAAAGATGGCCTATGCGCGGATTCACGTCTTCCCCTACAGCCAGCGGGAAGGCACGAAGGCGGCGGTGATGCCCCATCAGCTGACCCGCGAAGAAAAGGAGCGCCGCGCCCGGGAATTGATTGCCTTGGGCGAGAAGCTGTCCGCGGCCTACCAGACCCAGTGGCTGGGCAAGGAAAGCGAAGTTCTGCTGGAGGAACATCTGCCGGAAGGTTGGGTGGGCTACACGCCGGAGTACATCCGCGTAACGGTGCCCGATTGCCCCGCTTGCGGTCAGGGCGTTTCCCTGCCTGTTCGGCTGACGGAGATAGACGGCGAAGGCATGAAGGGCGAAATTCTATAAAATTTTTCTTTCAGGGATGAAAATGCATTCCTGAATCGTTGACTGTACTGAGAGGAGCGATGACGATGGCAGATTGTCTGTTCTGCAAGATTATCAACGGCGAAATCCCTTCCAACAAGGTTTACGAGGATGACAAGGTGTTCGCTTTCCGCGACATTAATCCTCAGGCACCTGTCCACGTGCTGGTGATCCCCAAGGAGCACATTGCTTCCGTGGGCGCCGCAGAAGATGTGGATGCAGAAACCCTGGCTGCCTGCCTGAAGGCCTGCGCCAAGGTGGCTAAGCTGGAAGGCGTGGCCGAAAGCGGATTCCGCGTGGTTTCCAACTGCGGCGACGATGCCTGCCAGAGCGTTCATCACCTGCACTTCCACGTGCTGGGCGGCAAGAAGCTGGCCGAAAACATGGCCTGAGGAACGGCTCGGCAAAAAAATAAGGAAAAAATCCACCAAATTTGACGGAATAGCTTGACGAGTAGCAGAAAAAGCCGTATAATAATCATACGGTTCGCTATCCGTCCGTCTTGCCGGTATCAAGGCGAGATGAGCGAGAGGAGGGATAACAGTGTCCGAGGTACGCATCCGTGAGAACGAGTCCCTGGAAAGCGCTCTCAAGCGGTTTAAGCGGCAGTGCGCCCGCAGCGGAGTTCTCCAGGAGGTTCGCAAGCGCGAGCATTACGAGAAGCCCAGCGTGAAGCGCAAGAAGAAGGCAGAAGCTGCCCGCAAGCGCAAATACTGATTTTCGTTCCACCGACCCTTTCCTGATCAATGGGAAAGGGTCTTTTCTTTACCTTTTTTGGAAAAATAGATGGCTGAACGACCAACTTGGTCGTATACAAAGGAAGAACGGATATTCATTCATCCATGCTTGATGATTATTTAACGATAAATGTCTGCCTATGTGAAAAGAATGTGAAAATCAAGCAGAAATACGAATGTTCTCTTGTGTTCGCATTGCGTTTTTTGTATAATCAATGTATCAACAGAAAAGAAGCAAAGAGGTTTTTATGCGATATCTTTTTCAATTGTTGCCTCATGCGAATCTTCATTATCGTGCCTGTCAGACACTGTTAGGTTCCGCTGAGTTGGGAAGTATGCTTCAAGCGATGGGAATTCAAGGAGAAGTGGAAGCCTGCAACCTGGGCGGAGCTGCGTTCCTTTCTGTTGACACCGAAAAACTATCACCCAACCAATTGAATGTGCTAAGCAGACATTCGGCGTTGCTCATGATGTGCACGCAGGAAGGCGAACTTCTGCGGCCCCTTGCCTTCGACACGGCAGATTATCTGCCGAGAGACTTGGCCGAGGTGCTGAAGTACAAGGGCAAGACCAGTGCCGCCTTTACGCGGATGATGATCAACATGGCCTGTGCCGCCGCGGGAAAGCTGGAAAGCGAAACGCCCATTACGGTGCTGGATCCCATGTGCGGTAGGGGAACCACCCTCTACTGTGCCCTGGAAATGGGCATGAACGGCATCGGCGTGGAGGTTGACCGGAAAGATCTGCAGGAAGCCGCCAATTACCTGGAGCGGTACTGTGCCCTGCATAAGCTGAAGCACAACCTGAAACAGGGCTCGGAAACCTGCGGCAAAACGGCGGTGCCTTGGGCGGCCTACACCTTGGCAGATACCAAGGAGCACTATGCCGCGGGGGACACGCGCCAGCTGAAAATCTGCCAAGGGGATACGGCGTTGGCTCCTGACCTGGTGAAGAAATACCGGGCAGATATCCTGGTGGCAGATTTGCCCTACGGGATTCAGCATGCGCCCCAGGACGGACGGAAGCCGGAAAGCTTCATCGGCCTGATGAAGCGTGCCCTGCCTGCATGGCATAAGGCATTGAAGACAGACGGCGCCATGGCGCTGAGCTTCAATACCCTGACGCTGAAGCGGGAAAAACTGCTGGAGCTGGTGACCGAGGCGGGCTTCATTCCTATAGAAGAAAAGCCTTACGGTGCCATGCCGCACTTTGTGGAGCAGGCCGTTACCAGGGATGTGCTTATTGCCAAGGTTTCAAAGTAACCGTCATCCCGAACCATCATCCAACAACTTCATCTATGGATTTCATCAGTTGTTGAAGCATGATTATTTTTCATTGTTCATTTTCATTCATTTTGTTTGCGTATGTTTTTTTTCATAGATCGAGGAGGAAACCACAGTGACCAAGAGTGAACTTTCTGCCAAGACGGTGCTTGAATTGCGTAAGGTAGCCAAGGAATACGGCGTGAAATTGAGCGCCGGCATCTCCAAGGCGGAGATTGTGGAGCGCATTGCGGCCAAGGCCTGCCCGGACGAAGTGTCTGCCCAGGCACCGAAGAAGGAGACGCCCGCAGCTGCCGCGCCGCAGAGCACGGAAGAAACGCAGGAAGAAGCCGCTCCCGAAGCGGAAACCAAGGCGGAAAGCAGCACGGCAGAAGCTCCAGCGCAGTCTGCTCAGCCCCAGTTCCGTCAGGCATGGCGTGCCCCCAGCACCCAGCCTAAGTACAACACGCGCCCGTCCTATCAGGCACCCGCGTATGGTCAGCGTTCCTCCTGGCAGAACCGCAACAACGCTCCCAGAGACAATGGGGATGACACGCCCCGCTATCAGCAGAGCGATGCGCCGAACTGCCGCCAGACGGTGCGTACCAACAACTTCACGCCCCGTTTCGGACCCAATGCACAGGATCCTACGGTGGCGCCTTCCAATCAGAATGACGACTACCGCGGAAGCTACCGTGCAGAATCTCCAAGAAGCACCTACGGTCAGGATCGGTCTTACAATCAGGATCGTCCCTACGGCCAGGATCGCGGCTATAATCAGGATCGTTCCTATAATCAGGATCGCCCCTATGGGAGCCGTTCCTACGGCCAGGATCGTCCCTACAACCAAGACCGCTCCTACAATCAGGATCGTTCCATGCAGGGCGACCGCGGTTATGACCGTCCCCGCAACTATGACAATCAGGGCGGCTACTACGGCAATGACCGCGGTTATGACCGCGGCTATGCACCCCGCTCTTCCTACAGTGCCCCTCGGCAGGACATGATGTCTGCAGATGCAGGCATGCCCAGCATGGCGGTCAGCGATATGCTCTCTGCCAGCGAGTGCCCCGACGGCGCCGGCGTACTGGAGATGCATCCCGACGGCTACGGCTTCCTGCGCTCCAAGTCCTTCCTGCCGTCCGTTAAAGATATTTACGTTTCCATGGCGCAGATTCGCCGCTTTGGCCTGCGCTCCGGCGATTATGTGACCGGCAAAACCCGTCCCCAGCGGGATTGCGATAAGTTTGCTGCCATGCTGTACATCACCACGGTGAACGGCAAGCCGGTGGAGGAGATGACCGACCGTCCCTTGTACGACGAGCTGACCCCCGTGTATCCCACCCGCCGCATTGATCTGGACTGCCACAATGGCGAAAAGATTGACACCATGCGCATGGTGGATCTGATGGCGCCTCTGGGCTTCGGTCAGCGCGCCCTGGTGCTGTGCCCGCCCAACACCGGAAAAACCGAACTGCTGGAGGACTTTGCCAACGCCATTCATGCCAACCACCCCGATGCAGAGGTGCTGGTGCTGCTGATTGACGTGAATCCCGAGGATGCCACCATCTTCCGTGAAGCGGTGGACTGCCAGGTGGTTGCCTCGACCTTCGACCAGCCCCCGGAAAGCCACCTGCGCCTGAGCGATCTGGTGCTGGAGCGTTCTGAACGTCTGGTGGAGCAGGGCAAGGATGTGGTGCTGATTGTGGACAGCCTGACCCGCTTGGCCAAGACCTACACCACCACCGCCGCCCAGCAGGGACGCAGTGTTCCCGGCATGGTGAACCCCACCAGCCTGTTCCGTGCTAAGAAGCTCTTCGGCGCGGCACGGTGCATGAAGGAAGGCGGAAGCCTGACGGTCATCGGCGCCATGAACGTGGAAACCGAATCCCGTGTGGATGACACCATTGTGGAGGAATTCCGCGGCACGGCCAACATGGTGCTGGTGCTGGATCAGGCAGTGGCCAAGGCAGGCGTTCGTCCTGCGTTCAACCTGCAGCAGTGCGGCACCAAGCGCGCAGAAGCCCTGCTGACCAAGGAGCAGGCCGAAGGCGTTGCCCTTACCAGACAGATTCTCGGCTCCACGCCGTCTACCACCGCCATTCCGCAGCTATTGAGCATGATGGATAAAGTGGACTCCAATGCCACCTTCCTAACCCGCATCAAAGACTGGGCCGCCCTCATGCAGAAGAGCCGCTGAGAGAAAATCGGCAGAAACTGAACAGTTCGTAAAAAAAGACTTGCATTTTATGCGGTGCTATGGTACAATGGTCTACGCGGCATAGAGCCGATCATTGCATACGCGAAAGAGGTGAAAAAGCAATGAAGGAAAAGATTCATCCCCAGTACGGCAAGTGCATCGTTCGCTGCGTGTGCGGTGAGACGTTTGAGACCGGTTCCACGAAGAAGGAACTGAAGGTGGATATCTGCTCGAAGTGCCACCCCTTCTACACCGGCAAGCAGAAGCTGGTTGACACCGGCGGACGCGTCGATCGCTTCAAGAAGCGTTTCGGCATGGAGTGAGTCCATTTACAGTGCATCGCATATGCGGTGCACTGTTTTGTTTATTGGATGAAAAAGATGCATTCTGACAAGTTTGAGGGTGAAAACTTGTCGGCAACTTGTCGGAAACTTGTCAGCGAAAGCCTTACGCCATAAGGGTTTCACCGTTTTGACAAGCTTGACAAGTGCTTTTTCTAAAAGTTTTATAAAATCATAAAATACGCAAGAGAAAGGTTATAGACAAGCTTGTCAGACTTGTCAGCCGTACAACTTGAAAGCTTGAAAGAAAGCGGCGGGACAGAACCCGAATTTGTCATATTTCTTGACGATCATGCAGGGAAAGAAGCATGATCGGGCGAATGAAACCATTTGGGGGATTTTCTCTCCCTCGATGTGGATGGAAATGATCAGCGCTCTTTGCGGGCGCGGAAATGAGGACATAATGAACGAAAAGCAACAACCCCGGGTGGATATCGGCGGCCAGGCGGTCATGGAAGGCGTGATGATGAAGGGACCGGAGGCACTGGCCATCGCCGTGCGCCGCCCGGATGATACCATTGTGGTAAAGCGTCGGGACTGCCCGCCCCTGAGCCGCAAGCATAAGTGGATGGGCTATCCCTTCCTGCGCGGCATCGTCAACATGGTGAACATGCTGGTCATGGGCATGACCACCCTGCAGGAGTCTACCGAAATGCTGGGTGTGCTGGACGAGGAGCCGACCAAGTTTGAAAAGTGGCTGGCCGCCAAGCTGGGCAAAGGCATCGATAAGATTGTGATGGGTGTCGCCATGGTGCTGGCGGTGGTGCTGTCCGTGGGTCTGTTCATCCTGATCCCCACGGCGGTGGAAAAGGGCATGCTGACCCTTGGCATGAGCGTTACCGGCGCCACGCTGATCGGCGGCATTGTGAAGATTCTGATCCTCATCGGCTACATGATTTTCTGCGGATTTGTGCCGGATGTGCGCCGCACCTTCCAGTACCACGGTGCCGAGCATAAAACCGTGTACTGCCACGAGGCCGATCTGCCCCTGACCCCTGAAAACGCCCAGCAGTTTACCACCCTGCATCCCCGCTGCGGTACGGCCTTCCTGCTGATTGTGTTTGTCATCAGCATGCTGGTGGCGCTGGTGGTGGGTCAGCATGTACAGCAGTTCTTCTGGCGCTTCCTGATGCATCTGGCCCTGCTGCCCGTGGTGGCCGGCCTGAGCTATGAAGTGTTGAAGGGCCTGGCACACAGCGAAAGCAAGGTGGCGAAGATTCTCCGCTGGCCGGGTCTGCAGATGCAGCGCCTGACCACCCGTCAGCCCGATGCCAAGATGCTGGAGTGCGCCATTGTGGCCATGAATGTGGCCCTGTACGGCATGCCCAAGCACGCTCAGATGACGGCGGAAGGCTACGCCGTGCTCCATCACTATGAAGAAGCCGATCCCAACTATGTGCCCGATGAAACGGAGCCCCAGGCATGACGCCGCGAGCATTGCTGTTAAATGCGGCTAGGCGCCTGAAGGAGGCAGAAATCCCAGATCCTCAGGTAGACGGTGCGCTGCTATTGTCTCATCTGACAGGGAAACGCCCGCTGGAGCTTCGGCTGGACTCGGATACCCAGCTGGATGAAGAAACCCTTGCCCGCTTTGAAGCACTGCTTGCACGGCGGGAGAAGCGTGAGCCTTTGCAATACCTGACCGGGGAAGCGGACTTCCTCGGCCGGGTCTTTTACGTCGATGCAAGGGTGCTGATTCCCCGCCCGGAAACGGAACTGCTGGCAGAAAAGGCCGTGCAGGCTTTGAAGGGCTTTGATGCACCGCGCACGGCGCTGGATCTTTGCTGCGGCAGCGGATGCCTGGGCGTGACCTTGGCACTGGAAGCGGAGGACGCGTCGGTGACCCTGACGGATCTTTCCACCGATGCGCTGGAAGTAGCGAAGACCAATGCAGCGCGCTTAGGCGCCAAGGTGACCTTCACGCAAGGTGATTTGTTTGAAGCCCTGCAGGGAACGCAGTTTCAGGTGATTGTCTCCAACCCGCCCTACATTCCGCGGGAGGAGTGCGATACCCTTCAGCCGGAGGTGCGCCGTGAACCGCTGATGGCCCTTGCCGGCGGGGCTGACGGGCTGGACTTCTACCGCCGAATTGCTACAGAAGCACCGGCGCATTTGGTGCCCGGCGGCGAGATCATGCTGGAAGTCGGCTGGAACCAGGCAGAACAGGTGGCCAAGCTCCTGCAGGATGCAGGCATGACGGAAATCCGTATCGACCCGGATATGCAGGGAATCCCCCGCATGGTGATGGCACGAAAGACGAGGTGAACGACGTGACGGATATGGCGGCAAAATTCGAGCAGATGTGCGACCGCTTCGCAGAACTAGGGGAAGCGATGGTGCAAAGCGAGGTCATTGCCGATCAGGATCAGTATCGCGCCGTGCTGAAGGAACGCGCCGCGCTGGAGCCTTCTGTGGAAGCCTGGGGGAGATACACTGCCTTGCTTCATCAGCAGAAGGAAGCGGAGGACATGCTGCAGGATCCCGATCTTGCAGAAATGGCCAAGGAAGAATTGGCGGAACTGAAGCAGTCCCAAGAGGAAGCAGAGCATGAGCTGAAGATTCTGCTTCTGCCCAAGGATCCTGATGATGACCGCAGCGTGGTGATGGAGATTCGCGCCGGTGCCGGGGGCGAGGAAGCCTGCCTTTTCGGTGCCGACCTGTTGCGGATGTACACCCGCTATGCCGAGCGTCACGGCCTGAAGGTAGAGTACGTCTCCGAAAACATGACGGAGCTGGGCGGCGTGAAGGAAGCAGTCTTCTCCGTGGTGGGCGTGGGCGGATTTGCCAAGCTGAAATATGAGAGCGGCGTCCATCGCGTTCAGCGGATCCCGGTGACCGATGCAACGGGCAAGCGGCAGACATCGACCTGCACCGTGGCCGTTTTGCCGGAGGCGGAAGAGGTGGATGTGACCATTGATCCCAAGGATCTGCGCATTGACGTCTATCGTTCCACCGGCCATGGCGGCCAGTGCGTGAACACCACGGACTCCGCCGTGCGCATTACCCATCTGCCCACGGGACTGGTGGTCACCTGCCAGGACGAAAAGAGCCAGATCAAGAACCGCGACAAGGCCATGAAGGTTCTTCGCTCCAGGTTGCTGGAAAAGCGGCGGGAGGAAGCACACTCTGCCTACGCGGCGGATCGGAAAATGCAGGTGGGCACCGGTGACCGCAGTGAGCGCATCCGCACCTATAATTTCCACGAGGGTCGGGTGACAGACCACCGCATCGGCTTGACGCTGTACAGGATCAATGAGATCATGGACGGCGATTTGGACGAAATCATTGATGCTCTTCGCATGGAAGAGCAGGCACGCTTGCTGCAGGAGATGCAGTAAGCGCCGGGGCATCGACAAAGTGGCCTTGCCACTTTGTCGAGATTTGCACTCTCTCACTGGTCGAACGGCAAGCCGTTCTCCCGGCCGTTCGTTCGTGTAGGGAAGCAATCCTTCGGATTGCCGCGAAAATCGCCGCACATGTCGCCGATTTTCGATCTAGAGTTGAAGGGCTTGCGAGCCCTCCAACGCCACCTGGGGCTTGTTGATAATCTGACGCTTGCTGCAGGAGATGCAGTAAGCGCCGTAAAAGGGGCTTGACCCCTTTCTTGACGAAAGAAGGAACATTCCCATGGAAACCCGTGTATTGTCTGCTGATGAACAAACCCTGGCGGAGGCTTCCGACCTGCTGAGCGCAGGCGAATTGGTGGCCTTCCCCACGGAAACGGTGTATGGCCTTGGCGCCAATGCTTTTAATGCTGAGGCTGTGCTGAACATTTTCGCCGCGAAGGGGCGGCCGGCGGATAATCCCCTGATTGTGCATATTTGGGACCGGAGTCAGCTGGCAGACATCTGCGATGTGCCGGAGATTGCCCCCAAGCTGATGGACGCATTCTGGCCGGGTCCTTTGACCATGCTGATGCCCAGAAAGAGCACCATCCCGGATGCCGTAACGGCAGGACTGAGCACCGTGGCGGTGCGGATGCCCTCTCATCCGGTGGCGGCGGCACTGCTGAAGAAGTGCAATCTGCCCATTGCGGCGCCCAGTGCCAACCGCTCCGGTAAACCCAGCCCCACCATCGCCAAGCACGTGCTGGAGGACATGGACGGCATCATCCCCATGATTATTGACGGCGGCAGCTGTGACGTGGGCGTGGAGTCTACCGTGCTGGATATCTGCAATGGAACCCCCTGCATCCTTCGTCCGGGCGGAGTCACCAAGGACATGCTGGAAAAGGTCGTGGGCACGGTCAACGTGGCAGGAAGCGTCCTGCGCCCCCTGCAGGCAGGGGAAAAGGCACTGTCTCCCGGCATGCGGTACAAGCATTATTCCCCCGATGGTCAGGTGACCCTGGTGGAAGGCGCGGAGCAGGATGTGGTAGCGGCCATGCAGAAGCTGTATGACCACGCCGTGTCGGCAGGGCACCGCACCTGCGTGATGTGCTTCACCGAGCATATGGAGGCGCTGTCTGCCTGCCATCCCCACGACATCGGCAGCAAGGAAAAGCCGGAAGAAGTGGCCCATCGCCTGTTTGATACCCTGCGGAAGATGGACGAGGAAAAGATGGAAGCCATCTTCAGCGAAGTGGTGCCGCCGGAAGGCATGGGTCTGGCAGTGATGAACCGCCTGGGTCGTGCGGCGGCGTTCCGCACCGTGCAGGCTGAAAACGTTTTGAAGGAGGAATAAACCGTGAGAATCTCTGTGAATGAAGAAAACGGTCAGATTTTCCAACACTTTGGCCGCACGAAGCAGTTTCGTATCTATGATGTGGAAAACGGGCAGATTGTCCGCTCCTCGGTGCTGACGGCAGACGAAGCCGGACACGGCGCCCTGGCCAAGCAATTGGTGGAAAATCACGTGGATGTGGCCATCTGCGGCGGTCTCGGCATGGGTATGCTGAATGCCCTGAAGCAGGCCGGCATTCAGGTGTGCGGCAATGTGACGGGCAGCGTGGAGGACGCCGTGAAGGCGTACCTGAACGGTACCCTGGTTTATTCCGAACAGGCGCATGCCTGCAGCGGACATCATCACGAATAAGAGGGTGAAAGCGATGGAGCATATTTCCCGCGAGGCGGCCTTGACCCTGCTGAAGAAGTACAACAAGGATCCCTTCCACATCCAGCATGCCTATACGGTGGAAGCGGTGATGAAGTGGTACGCCAACGAGCTGGGCTACGGCGAAGATGAAGAATACTGGGGCTTGGTAGGCTTACTGCACGATATCGACTTTGAGCTGTATCCCCAGGAGCATTGCCTGAAGGCGCCCGAACTTCTCCGTGAAGCAGGCGTGGGGGAGGACATGATTCACGCGGTTTGCTCCCATGGCTACGGCATCACCGTGGAGTGCGGCAAAACCATCGATGTGGAGCCTGTGCACGAAATGGAAAAGGTGCTGTTTGCCGCAGACGAATTGACCGGCCTGATCTGGGCGGCGGCGCTGATGCGTCCCTCCAAGAGCACCAAGGACATGGAGCTGAAGTCCCTGAAGAAGAAGTACAAGAGCAAGGGCTTTGCGGCCGGATGCTCCCGTGAGGTCATTGAGCGCGGCGCCGAGCAGCTGGGTTGGACGCTGGATGATCTGCTGACGAAGACCCTCGCGGCCATGGCGGCCACGGAGGACATCATTCAGGCAGAAATCGCGGAGGATGCGCAATGAACAGCATTTTTCACCGCACCAGCATTCGCCGGTACACGGATGCCCCTGTGGAGGAAGATAAGATTGAGCAGATGCTCCGCGCCGCCATGGCCGCACCGTCTGCCCACAATCAACAGCCGTGGGAATTCTACGTGGTAACGGATCCGCAGAAGATTGAGGAGCTGTCGGAGGCATCGCCCTACGCGAAGTTCGCCAAGGCCGCGCCGCTGATTTTCGCCCCTTGCTACCGCATGGACGGCCCTGCACCTTCCTATACGCAGATTGACATGAGCGCTGCGGTGGAAAATCTCTTGCTGGAGGCAGATGCGCTGGGGCTGGGCGCAACGTGGATCGGTATTGCGCCGCAGGAAGAAAACATGCGCCGCGTGCGGGAGACCCTGCAGATTCCGGAGCACCTGACACCCTTTGCCCTGGTGGCTTGCGGCTACCCTGCCGTGGAAAAGATTCAGCAGGATCGCTATGACGCGAGCCGCATTCATTGGATCAAAAACGAGGAGGGAACAAAATGAGTCGTGTTGATTTCGGCGCAAAGCCGATGATGTATCCCATGCCTGTGCTGATCATCGCCACCTATGACGAAAACGGTCAGCCCGATGCCATGAACGCCGCCTGGGGCATCATCACCGATATGAACGAGATTTCCATCAGCATGGGTTCTCACAAGACCACGGACAATCTGGCCAAGACGGGTGCCTTCACGGTCAGCATGGGCACGGAAGACACCGTGGTTGCCTGCGACTATGTGGGCGTTGAGTCCGGCAGAAAGGTGCCCGATAAGTTCACCAAGTCCGGCTTCCATGCCACCAAGAGCGCTCATGTGAATGCACCCCTGATTGACGAACTGCCCATGGCGCTGGAGTGCAAGGTGAAGAGCTTCGACAACGGCATTCTGGTGGGCGAAATTGTGAACGTCACCGCCGATGAAAGCGTGCTGACCGACGGCAAGATTGATCCTGCCAAGCTGAAGCCCATTACCTATGATCCCGTGAACAACACCTATGTTGGCCTGGGCAACATCGTGGGCAAAGCCTTCAGCGATGGACTGAAGCTGAAGTAAGAACGGGTTTCTTGCACAATCCATCGAAAAAACTGTGGAAAAAAACGATCCGCGAGCTGAGCTGCTTCTGCGGATCGTTTCTTCTTCATTTCCCGAAAATCATTTTCCGGATGCCCCGAATCCAGTGACCGTTGGCCATCTCCAGCATGCCGGGAAGCACGCCGCCTTTGATGCCGCCGGAAATCTGCATACTGCGGAGAGGTGCGCCGGCGGAGGAATTCATCATCATGCGGAAGTCCGGGTTCTCGTAGTCCCGCTTGCCGCCAAAATTCTTCGCCACGGTGGACTCCACGGCCTTGTACATGATTTTCATGATGAGGCTGTCATCCTTCATTTCCATCACGGTGTTGTCCATGGTGAAATCGCCTTTCTTCAGCACCGGCGGATGGTAGCTTTCACCCATCATGGTCTCCCAATTCTGCTGATTGGGCTTGCCTGTGCAATGGGCGTACCAGCTGTTTTTCTGCCAAGAAGGAACGGAAAGCTGTTCGCCGCGCTTCTCCATGGGGGCAGTAAGGCCGCCGATGGAGACGGTGTACCGTCCGGCAGGAACCTTCCAGCCATCCTGCCAAAGGGCAAAGGTGCGGTCGGTTAGCACAAAGGTGACGCGCTGTGCTTCACCGGGCTGGAGGAAGACTTTCCGGAAACCCTTCAATTCCCGCAGGGGACGATGCAGACCATCCTGCGGCATGCCCAGGAAGAGCTGAACCACTTCACCGCCGGCAAGACGGCCCGTGTTGGTAACGGTGACGGAAACGGAGGAATCGCTAGCGGTCAGATCTGTGTAGGCAAAGCTGGTGTAGCTCAGACCGTAGCCGAAGGGCCATCGGACGGGGATGCCTGCCTTGTCGTAATAGCGGTAGCCCACATAGATGCCTTCTTCATAGAGGGCGTCTTTTGTTTTGCCGTAAATGGCGGAGGAGGGGACATCGTCATAGGTCATGGGCCAGGTTTCCGCCAGTTTGCCGCTGGGGTTGGCGCGGCCGAGAAGCAAATCTGCCGCCGCCTCGCCGCCTGCCTGACCGGGAAGCCCCATGTAGAGGATGCCCTTGACACGATCTGCCCAGGGGCATTCCACCACACTGCCGCACAGCAGAACAACCACGGTGTTGGGGTTGGCCGCCGCCACGGTGTCAATCATCTGCAGATGACCGCTGGGAAGCTTCATGTCTGCCCGGTCGAAACCTTCGGATTCATAGTGTCCCGGCAGACCGACAAACACGACAGCAACATCAGCACTTGCGGCCGCCTGCTTGGCTTCGAGAAGCAGGGCTTCATTGGTATCCCCGTGATCATTGCAGCCAGGAGCGTAAATGGCGTGGGGGAGAAAGTCCAGCGGTTGGGACAGCTTGGTGGGGTTGATGTGGCTGGAACCCGCGCCCTGAAAGCGCATCTCCTTGGCCATGGCGCCGATAACGGCAATGCGTGTATGCTCCTTCAGGGGAAGAATGTTGTCTTCATTCTTCAGCAGAACGGCGCCTTCCGTGGCGGCACGTTTGGCAAGGGCGTGGTGCTTTTCGTCATTACCATCGGACGGCGTTTTCAGCGTCTCTGCGGCACGGAAGACAAGCTTCAGCACGCGTCTGGCAGAGGCGTTGATGGATTCCTCGTCCAGCGTTCCTGAACGGACGGATTCCGCCGCGTCCGCCTCCATGTAGTCACTGCCGCCGGGCATGTTCAGGTCACAGCCTGCGCGGAAAGCCTCGATGCGGTCATTCATGGCACCCCAGTCGGTAACGACCATGCCGTCAAAGCCCCACTCCTTGCGGAGAATGTCGGTGAGAAGCGTCTTGTGGTCTGAGCAGTGGGTGCCGTTCAGCTTCGGATAGGCACACATGACCGTGGAGGGCTTGCCTTCTTTCACGGTAATTTCAAAGGCGGTGAGATAGTTTTCCCGCAGGGTGCGGTCATCCAGTACACTGTTGGACGTGAAGCGATCTTTTTCCTGAGAGTTAACGGCGAAATGCTTCAAGCTGGTGCCGATTCCTTGGGACTCTGCACCGCGGATGAACCCTGCGGCCAGCTTGCCGGCCAGGTAAGGGTCTTCGCTGAAATACTCAAAATTGCGGCCGCACAGGGGATTCCGCTTGAGATTCGCGCCGGGACCCAGCACCAGACCGACACCCTGTTGACGGGCTTCTTCGCCGATAGCGGCACCGATTTCTTCTAGCAGGTCGGGATCCCAGCTTGCGGCGGTGGTCACCTCGGCAGGAAAGCAGGTGGCCGGCCTGGACTGATTGACGCCCAGCATATCTGCGGCGTTTTCCTGCTTGCGGAGCCCGTGCGGTCCATCGCACATGAACAGCGAGGGGATGCCGTAGGCGTCAAAGGCCTTGGTTTCCCAGAAACTTTTGCCGGAACACAGGGCAATCTTATCTTCCAGCGTCATGCGTGCCAGAATGTCGTTGATTTCTGCTTCATGCATGGTTTAGGCCGCCTCCCTGCTGGACTGGGGAAAAAGACGCGCATCCACTACGGAACGGACAATGAGGAACGAAAGCAGCATGACTGCGGCACCAACGGTAACGTCGGACGCAAAGTG
>CAVBFK010000305.1:0-4372 GCA_963594395.1 Lachnospiraceae bacterium | reverse complement strand
ACCCTACACGCGCCGGGAAATGGTGCGCCGCCCGCAAACCACCCGAAGAGTGCCTGCCGCCCCGCGCGCCGCGCCCCGCAAAAGCCCGCGCCCCGGCACAACCCGGGCTTCGCCCCGCCGCCCGCAAACCACCCGAAGGGTGCCCGCCGCCCCGGGAGCTTCGCCCGCCAAAACCGCGCCGGGGGGACTTCGTCCCGCCAAAGCCACCCGAAAGGCGCGCCAAGCCCGATGGGTGTGTACGGCACGGATGGACGTGTACGGGTAGACGTCCAGAAGCTGGATGTGCCTGCGCCCCGGGGGCTTCGCCCTATCAAAGCCACCCGAAGGCGCGGCTGTACCCCCAGGGGGGCTCCAATTCCTGAAGGTGCTTCGCTGGCGACCGCGGCCCAGTCCCGTGAAAATTTCCGCGAAATTCGGGGGTGGGGGTATCTGCCTGATGGGTAACAAAAAAGCCGCCATTTTCGGCGGTTTGCACGGTGATCTTGTATGGTTTCTTGTATGGTATCTTGACTGTTTTCCCGCACAGGGGGTGCTTATGAATACATCCATGAATCTTCAACGGATTCCCATTGACCGGCTGAAGCCTGCCGCCTACAATCCCCGCAAGGACTTGAAGCCCGGCGACCCTGCCTATGAGAAAATCAAGCGCAGTCTGCACGACTTCGGCTATGTGGACCCGGTCATCTGGAACGAGGTGACGGGCAACATTGTGGGCGGTCATCAGCGGTACAAGGTGCTGACGGCAGAGGGTGCCACGGAGATTGACTGCGTGGTGGTGCACATCGAGAGCCCCCAGGACGAGAAGGCGCTGAACATCGCCCTTAACAAAGCCGTCGGCGAATGGGAGCCGAAAGCCCTGGCAGACCTGCTCAGCGACCTGCAGCAGTCCGGGTACGACGTAGGCGCGACAGGCTTCGATGCGGCGGAGGTGGATGAGCTGTTCTCCCAGGTGCATGACAAAGACGTGAAGGATGACGACACCGCGCTGGACGCGGAGACCATCGAGCCCTTCGTGAAAGTCGGTGACCTGTGGACGCTGGGCAGGCACAAAATGCTCTGCGGAGATGCCACCAGCGAGGACGACCTGAACACCCTCATGGGTGATGTGAAGGCGAATCTCGTCGTTACCGACCCGCCGTATAACGTGGCTTATGAATCTGCTGACGGAAAGACCATCCAGAACGACAGCATGGCAGATGAGAAGTTCTACGACTTCCTGCTGTCTGCGTTCCGCAACTGGCTCCCCCATCTGGCAGAAGGCGCGTCGGCGTATATCTTTCATGCGGATACCGAAGGGCTGAACTTCCGCAGAGCCTTCAAGGAAGCAGGGTTTCACATCAGCGGTGTGTGCATCTGGGTGAAAAATTCGCTGGTACTGGGGCGCAGTCCCTACCAGTGGCAGCACGAGCCGGTGCTGTTCGGCTGGCTTCCCAACGGCAAGCACAAGTGGTTCGCTGACCGCAAGCAGACTACCATCTGGAACTACGACAAGCCCAAGCACAGCAAGGAGCATCCCACCATGAAGCCCATTCCGCTTCTGGCGTATCCCATCAAGAACAGCTCTGCCCCCAACGGCGTGGTGCTGGACACCTTCGGCGGCTCGGGCAGTACGCTCATTGCCTGCGAGGAGACCGACCGCATCTGCTACACCACCGAGCTGGACGAGAAGTACGCGTCGGTCATCGTTCAGCGGTATGTGGAATTGGTGGGCTCCAGCGCGAATGTGTCGGTTCTGCGGGATGGTCAGACCTTATCCTATGATGAAGTTGTTGCGCAAGATTGATGACAGGACAAACGAAAGGAGGTGCGGCGAATGGCTGTACGGGGCAGAAAGCCCAAGCCCACGGCACTGAAGGTGCTGGAAGGCAACCCGGGCAAGCGTCCGCTCAACAAGCGTGAGCCGGCACCGCCCAAAGGAAACGTCAAGTGCCCCTCTTGGCTGGAACCTGAGGCAAAGAAGGAGTGGAAACGTCTTGCGCCCTCGCTGGAAGCTATGGGCGTACTGACTAGTGCTGACATCACGGCGTTTGCTGGGTACTGCCAAGCGTATGCCCGATGGAAGGAAGCCGAAGAGTTCATCTCCAAGCATGGCTCCATCTTCCAGACGCCCAGCGGCTACGTCCAGCAGGTGCCCCAGGTGTCCATTGCTCAGCAGAATCTGAAGATTATGCAGAGCTTCTGCTCAGAGTTTGGTCTGACCCCTGCCACCCGTTCCCGCATCGTGACGGGTACGGAGAACAGCGAGGAAGACGACTCCATGGCGAATCTGCTGAAAGGAGCATGGTAAGCATGTACGACGAGAAAAAGGCTGACCGCGTGGTTCGCTTTGTGGAATGCTTGAAGCACACCAAAGGCGAGTTTCACGGTCAGCCTTTCAAGCTTCTGCCCTGGCAGGAGAAAATCATCCGGGACGTGTTCGGCACGGTGCGGGATGACGCGCCGGATGTCAGGCAGTACGCTACGGTGTATGTAGAAATCGGCAAGAAGAACGGCAAAAGCGAGTTAGGCGCGGCGCTTGCCCTGAACATGCTCTGCAATGATGATGAATGGAAGGCGGAAGTCTACTCCTGCGCCAGCGACCGCCAGCAGGCGTCCATTGTGTTTGACGTGGCTTGTGATATGGTGAGGCAGAACCCGACGCTGAGCCGACTCATTAAGATCATCCCATCCACCAAGCGCATGGTGTACCAGCCCACAGGGAGCATCTACCAGGTGCTGTCCTCGGATGTGGCGACGAAGCACGGCTTGAACGTCAGCGCTTGCATCTTTGATGAGCTTCATGCCCAGCCCAATCGCGCCCTGTATGATGTCATGACTCAAGGCTCCGGCGATGCCCGGAAACAGCCCCTGTGGTTCTTCCTGACCACCGCGGGCAACGATCGCAACTCCATCTGCTGGGAAGTGCACCAAAAGGCGCTGGATCTTCTGGAAGGACGCAAGGCAGACCCGCGGTTCTATCCCGTCATCTTCGGCTTGGATGAGAACGATGACTGGACGGACGAGCGGAACTGGTACAAGTGCAATCCTTCGCTGGACTACACCATCTCCATTGACAAGGTGCGGGATGCTTTCCACAAGGCGCAGGAAACAGCGGCAGATGAGAACATGTTCCGGCAGTTGCGGCTCAATCAGTGGGTGAAACAATCCGTTCGCTGGATGCAGATGGACAAGTGGGACGCCTGCAAGGTGACTTTCGATGAACGTGACTTGCTGGGCAGAACTTGCTACGGCGGTCTCGACCTTTCCTCTACCAGCGACCTGACGGCTTTCGTACTGGTCTTCCCGCCGACCCACGAAGGCGAGGCGTATTTCATTCTGCCGTACTTCTGGCTTCCGGAAGACACCCTTGCCCTGCGTGTTCGCCGCGACCATGTGATGTACGACGTGTGGGCAAAGCAGAAATTCCTGCAAACCACGGAGGGAAATGTGGTGCACTATGCCTTCATCGAGCAGTTCATCTGCCGACTGAATGAGAAATTCAACATCCGCGAGATTGCCTACGACCGCTGGAACGCCAGCATGATGGTGCAAGCCTTGCAGGATGACGGCTTTACCATGGTGCCCTTTGGACAGGGGTTCAAGGACATGTCGAATCCGACGAAAGACCTGATGCGGCTGGTGCTGGAGAAGAGCATCTGCCACAACGGGCATCCTGTTTTGCGCTGGAACATGGACAACATTTTCGTGCGGACTGACCCTGCCGGCAATCTCAAAATTGACAAAGAAAAATCCACCGAAAAAGTGGACGGCGCGGTGGCGCTGGTCATGGCGCTGGATCGGGCGGAAAAGAACAACGATGGCGGAAGTGTGTATGACACAAGAGACATGCTGACGCTGGATTGGTGAAACCACTTAAAGGAAGATGCACCGAAGGGTGCAGGGGCGACCGGAAAGCCCCTGCTCGCCTCCGCAGAGGCGAAATCTTTTTTTATGAAAGGATGAATTTTGCATTGCCAAAGGCTCCTCCACGCCCTTGCAGATACCCGGGGTGCCCCGGCTTCTGCGCCCCCGGTCAGGTCTTCTGCAACGACCACATCATGTGGAGCGGTGACCATCTTCGCGGAAATGCCGATGCCCGCGGCTATGACGCCATGTGGCGCAAAGCAAGAAAAGCCTTCCTGCAGGCGCATCCCCTGTGTGTGGAATGCATGAAAGCAGGAAGGCTGACCCCTGCCACGGTGGTGGATCACGTTGTGCCGCACCGTGGGGATGTGAAGCTGTTCTGGGATGAAGGAAACTGGCAGGCACTGTGCAAGGCGTGCCATGGGAAGAAGACAGGGTTAGGATTGTGAATACCACATGGTGGTAACATTCCGCGCCAACTGCCACTTTTCCAGCACCTTGTGATGCCCTTCAAAGCGGCAGACCAGCT
>CAVBFK010000304.1:0-14590 GCA_963594395.1 Lachnospiraceae bacterium | reverse complement strand
CCCCCCCCCCCCCCCCCCCCCCAAATCTCCTAACCGTTATTTACCCCCGCACTCGGCGTGGATTTCTTCCAGGAAGCGGGTAATGGGGAGGTGCTGGGGGCAGGCAGCTTCGCACTTGCGGCATTTGACACAGCGAGAGGCGTCTGCGTTGTCTTCAATGATCTTGGCGTATTCGTCTGCAAAATCGTCCTTTTCACGGAGCTTCTTGGCATCGTAGCCTTGGAAGATCTGCGGAATCTTCACCCCGCGGGGGCAGGGCTGGCAGTAGCGGCAACCCGTGCAACGGGTCTTGGTGCGGCTGAAATAGGTCTCCTTCACCTGGGCGTAAAGCTCCTTCTCGGCTTCTGTCAGGGGCTCGCACTTGGCCGCATCGAAAATGCGGAGATTGTCCTCTACCTGTGCCATGGTGCTCATGCCGGAAAGAATGGTGATCACCTCAGGCATAGTGTATAGGAAGCGGAAAGCCCACTCCACCGCAGAGCGCTTGACGGGGAAGGCGTCGTATAGCGCCTGTACATCTGCCGGCGGATTGGCCAGAAGACCGCCGCGCAGGGGCTCCATGATCACGATGCCCACACCTTTCTGCCCTGCAGCATGAATGCCGTTCAGGGTGGCCTGCGCATCGCCGTCTAATAGATTCATCTGCACCTGGGCAAGCTTCCAGTCGTAGTCATTCAGGATGCTCAGGAAGGTGTCTGCGTTGTCATGGAAGGAAAAACCGGGGAAGCGAATCTTGCCTTGCTTAACGGCCTTGTCCAGGAAGAATTGATAGTCCAGGGAACGCACAAGATGGAACCGCTCTTCGTTCATGGCATGCATCAGGTAGAAGTCCAGATGATCCACGTCCAGCTTGCGGAGCTGTTCATCCAGAGTATCCATCATGTCTTCTGCTTTTTTGAGCTTCCATAGGGGGAGCTTCGTGGTCAGAATGACCTTGTCGCGGTAGCCGTCCTTCAGCGCCTTGCCTACCACGATTTCACTTTCACCATTGTGGTAAGGGTACGCGGTGTCCACATACTTCACGCCGTGGTCAATGGCGTAGCGAATCATGTGGATGGCTTCTGCCTCGTCGATGTGCCCATCTGCAGTGGGAAGACGCATGCATCCGAAGCCCAGGGCGGAGGAACCTAGATTGATGCCGGGAAAAGATGTCTGCAGCATGATGTTTCCTTCTTTCTGTTGGTTGCTGTTCATGCACCGGTGCTGCGCGGCAACGATGCATTATAGGTAGGGGATCATATCGGAAAGCCGACCGAAAATCAGGTCAGGCTTTACATCGGAGGTTTCAACGTCTGCCATGGTGGCTTCGCCGGAAAGTACAAGAATCCCCATCATGCCGTGGTTGACACCGGTGGCAACATCCGTATAGAGGCGGTCGCCGACCATGGCCATTTCACTCTTCTGGTACCCTGTGCGACGCAGGGCTTCCTGTACAATGCCTTCATTCGGCTTGCCCAGAATGATGTCTGCCTTGCGGCCTGTGCTGGCCTCAATGAAGGCCATAATGGCCCCCATGTCGGGAATGAAGCCTGTTTCGGTGGGACAGTTGAAGTCCGGGTGCGTGGCAATGTAGGGCTTGCCTTCACGGATGAAATAGCAAACATTGCACATCTTGGCATAATCCAGCGTGGTGTCAAAGGCAACGAGGACATAGTCAGGATCGCTCTCCGTAAATTGCAGTCCCATGCCTTCTAATTCTTCGCGGAGCATGGCATTCCCCAGCAGATAGCCTTTGCCGTTCGGATAGTGATCCAGGCAGTAGTGCGCCGCCGCATGCCCGGAGGAAATCACATCCCGATAGCGCTCATCCACGCCCATCTTGCGGAGCTTCTCCGCATACACGCGGGCAGACTTGCTGGAGTTGTTGGTCAGAAAACGCGCCGTGCGTCCTGTACGTTCTAGGGCGGAAAGAAAATCCAGCGAGCCGTCAATCAGGCGGTCACCGAGGTAAAATGTGCCGTCCATATCCAGCAGGAAGCAACGGATTCCCTGCAGTTTCTCCCGTATGGCTTCATCATTCATGGGCTCACCTCATAGCATTTGATCGAATGGATTTGTACTGATTATAGCATAGCCGCATAGAAAAATGCAACGCAAATACATGAAATGGCAACCCTTGACGGCATGGCGCACTTGACAGATAGGGGAGGCAAGGTATAATAGAAGAACACCGTCCGTTTTTATGGATGATGTCTATTAAGTGAGTGTTGATGGAGGGGATCGCTATGGCAGAAATCAAAGTAACGCTTACCACCCATCCGAAGCAGAAGCCTCAGGATGAGAGCAAATTGGGCTTTGGCACGATTTTTACGGACCATATGTTCCTGATGGATTATGAAGAGGGCAAGGGATG
Source organism: Lachnospiraceae bacterium (assembly GCA_963594395.1). Classification (GTDB taxonomy): domain Bacteria; phylum Bacillota; class Clostridia; order Christensenellales; family Aristaeellaceae; genus CAKUFA01. Next base: position 12,237 of record CAVBFK010000304.1, on the reverse strand, counting down.
GTATGATCCCCGTGTCGTACCTTACGGCGATTTTGCCATGGATCCTGCCGCTGTGGTGTTCCACTACGGCCAGGCTATTTTCGAAGGAACGAAGTGCTATCGCCGTGCAGACGGCGGTTTGCAGCTCTTCCGTCCGGAAGCAAACATTGCCCGTATGTGCAAGAGCGCCGCTCGTATGTGCATGCCTGAACTGGATCAGGAGCTGGCACTGGAAGGCCTGAAGAAGGTCGTGGAGATCGATGGCGAGTGGGTGCCCCATCAGGAAGGCACCAGCCTGTACATCCGTCCGACCATGATTGCTACGGATGCAAAGCTGGGCGTGCATGCTTCCAAGCATTATCTGTTCTATATCATCCTGAGCCCTGTGGGCGCTTATTATGCAGAAGGCCTGAAGCCCGTCGGCATTTATGTTGAGGATCAGTACGTGCGTGCTGTCCGCGGCGGCGTGGGCTTCACCAAGTGCGCCGGCAACTATGCCGCCTCCATCCTGGCAGGTGAGATTGCCGAAAAGAAGGGCTATGCCCAGGTGCTGTGGCTGGACGGCGTGGAGCAGAAGTACGTGGAAGAAGTCGGCTCCATGAACATGATGTTCGCCTATGGCAATAAGATCGTGACCCCCGCCCTGAACGGCTCCATCCTGCCCGGCATCACCCGCGACAGCGTGCTGAAGATCGCTAAGCAGTTGGGCTATGAGGTGGAAGAGAAGCGTCTGGCCATTGCAGATATCTTCGCAGATGCTAAGAGCGGCAAGCTGACCGAGGCCTTCGGCACCGGCACCGCTGCTGTCATTTCTCCCGTGGGCGAACTGTGCATGGACGACGAGAAGTTGGTTATCGGCGACGGCAACATCGGCCCTGTGGCTCAGAAGCTTTACGACACCCTGACGGGCATCCAGTACGGCAAGCTGCCGGATGAAAACGGCTGGGTCACCAAGCTCTGACCATCCCGGGGATGGCAGCAGTGACAGAAATCTGCCGTGATGAAGGGCTGCCGGAACTGAGGAGGATTCATGCTACGAGAAAGTAATGTTCAATCACTGCACTGGGCAGATAAGACCATGAGTGTGATCCGCGAGCGCCAGCTGGAGGCTTGCGAGGATCGTCTTTCGGCTTACCCGGAATACGGCTTGTTCAGCGGCTGTGATGATGATCATGCAGAAGAAATGTGGAACCTGAGCTATGATGCTCAGGAGCATCCCATACAGACCTATCTGCATACGGTAAGCAACCTGCAGGAGCAGGTTATGCGCCAGCTGCCTTTGGAAGCCGGCCTCCTGACCCTGCAGGAGCATCGCTTGCTGGAAAAGATGATTTTGTACGGCGGCGAGGTGGAGCTCCTTTACCCGGAAGAGGGGAGCCCTGCCGAGTCGCTGGTCAAGCGTATGTGGTGCCATCTCAGCTGGCGGGAGGAGGATCGCCTCTTCCTTTGCATGCCTGAGGTGCTGATCACGGAGATTGGCAAGATCTTTGCAGATCCGACTCATGAAGAAATGCGGGAGCGGCTGATTCGCTGCGAAGCGGTTATCCGCGCCCTATTGTACATTGACGGCTTTATGGGCAAGGATGAGCCGCTGACCCACCTGCTGAAGGATGTGGTGCAAACCGACACCCTGCAGGCAGAGATTCTGTGCCAGCGGTATCTGCGCGCCAATTTTGACTACACCTATGACCAGGAAGGCAACATGGTGCTCCTTCACCCCGGGCTTGCAGATCCGGAGTGGGCGAAGAAACCGATGCCTTTGCAGGCTGGTCAGGGGTTCGCCGGCGATCAGCTCACCATGCTGGGGGCCATGAGCGGTCTGTTGCCCCAGGAAGCCCCGCTGCATATGCAGCTGACGGGACTTCTTCAGGGAGCAGTACGGCCGGAAATCACCGAGGAAGAAGCGGCGGCAGACCTGCGGATGCTGGCAAAGCAGAACGTTGGCCTGGCGGAAATGAACGAAGTGTTGGGGTCTCTGCTGATGGTACAGCCCACCCAGGAAATGCTGGCGTGCGTAGAGGCTGTGCAGAAGCAGACACCCAGATGGTGCGGCATGGCGACCGCAGTGGTGCAGTAAATGGCATGCTATGAATTCAAGGTTGATCAAGCGGCGGAAGGGCAGCGCGTTGACGCCTGCCTCCGCCGCTTTTTGCCGGAATTGCCGGCAACGGTGTGGCAGCAGAGCTTCCGCCGGCGAGATGTGAAGGTGAACGGCGTCCGCGTCAAGCAGGATAAGCGAGTCGCGGCGGGCGATCTGGTGCAGGTGTACTGCATGGAGCAGGATACCAACGCCATTGACGTGGTCTATGAGGACGATGATGTTCTGCTTATCAATAAGCGAGCCGGCATCAGCGTAGAGCCGGATGAAAAGGGCGGTGTCAGCTTAACCGAGCTGGCTCTTCGGCATGTCCGCGAAACGGACGCACAGGCGTGGCCGCCCATGCCTTGCCATCGACTGGATAACCAGACCTGTGGACTCATCCTATTTGCTAAGAATCCCAAGGCAGAAGAAATCCTGGGGCGCGTCTTCCGCGAGCGAACACTGGATAAGCGCTACCAGTGCCTTGTACGCGGGCAGATGAAGCCTCCGAAGGCTTCCTGCAAAGCGTATCTGATCAAGGATTCTGCCGCGGCACGGGTAACGGTGCTGGATCATCCTGCACCCGGGGCAAAGCCCATCGTCACGGCCTACGAAACACTGGAACAGGGCCCCATCAGCCGCTTGATGGTGCATCTGGTAACGGGCAGAACCCACCAAATTCGTGCCCATCTGGCGGCGCTGGGGCATCCCCTCTTGGGCGATGATGTCTACGGTGACCGTGCCTTTAACCGTGCTCAGAAAACCCGTAAGCTCATGCTGTGCGCTTACCGCCTGACCATTGACACGGCAGGAGAACTGCCGGCCATTGACGGACGAACCTTTGAAATCAAATGCCCGTTTTGAAGGAATCGAATGCTTTTTCATCCTATTCAACAATATTTTGTCATTGAATAAGATTTGCAAAGTTGATTTTAGAAAACGGTCGGGCTTTGATTCCTTATTCCAGGGGCTTTGCGGTCGCCCCTGGACCCTTCGCATGCTTCTCTGATGAAGTTAACTTTTTATGAGCATCAAGGTAACACGCATGCGAAGCTGATTCGTTATGAAAGTTTAGGGAAAAGAGGAAAGCGCGAGAGGGGAGAAAACACTTTTCAAAGCGGTTTCGTCCCTCTTGCAGACCCATCGATCATAGGAGGAGAATATGTCGGTACGGTTGATTGCAATGGATATGGACGGAACACTGCTGGACGGACGGCCGTACCGCATTCCGGTGGAAAACGTGAAAGCTCTGCGCATGGCCAGCGAGCGGGGAATCCATCTGGCGCTTTGCTCAGGCCGTGTACCCGATGATGCCATGTTCTTTGCGGTAGATGCCGGGCTCGACATGACTGTGCTGGGCGAGAACGGCGGTTGCCGGCTGGATCACCCCTTGGGCGAAATCCGTGATTCGCATATGCTGGCACCGGATCTGGCCTGCCGACTGCTGGAAGCGCTGGAAGCTACGGGCTTCCTGTGCGGCGTTTTCCGCGAAAACGAATTGGCAGTCAGCCAGCTGGAGAAGGATCATAGCAAGGCAGATATCATGTGGGGCGCTAACGTTCTCCGCAAGGGAAGCCGCGGAAGCATCACTTACGGAAAGAATGCTACACGGTCTTTGGCGGAGCGGGGCTGTAATAAGATTGTGGTGGTCGATGAGGACGATGGCGGCGAATTGCCGAAAATCCTGCCTACCCTGCAACCAATGATGGATCAGCTAAGCCTGTCTTCCAGCTGGCGCAATAACCTGGAGTTTAACCCCAAAGGTGCTGATAAGGGCGCGGCGGTTACCGCTCTGGCGAAGGATCTTCAGATCCCCATGAGCGATGTGATGACCATCGGCGATAATGATAATGACGTCAGCATGCTGCGGTGTGCAGGCTGGAGCGTGGCCATGGGTAACGCAAACACCAACGCCATGGCTGCAGCCAAGTTTGTGACGCTGAAAAACACGGAATATGGTGTGGCAGAAGCCATTCGGGCACTTGCCCTGGGAGAGGAGCGCGAAGGCGTACGAAGAAGATAATCAAAAAGCTCGGGCATATTCTGCACGAGCTGGTAGGCTACCTCTTGCGGGGCATTATGCGATGCTTGGTTTTCATCGGCTTCCGCCCGAAGAAAATGTTCGTCAGCGAAAAGGCAAGACAGGAGTTTCCTAAAGGCCCTTGCGTGTTTGTGAGCAATCATATCCGCGCCCTGGACGGTGCGCCGATTGAAACCATGCTGCCCACCCGGCACATCTGGGGCATGACGGCCAAGGATCTGCTGGATAAGTCGTGGCCGCTCAGAGCCTTCATGAGCTTCTGCCACGCCATTCCCATTGACCGCCAGCACCCTTCCATGGCTTGGCTCCGGGAAGGCCGCAAGTGCCTCAAGCAGGGGGATGACGTGTTCCTTTGCCCGGAAGGTAAGTGCCAGAAGGATCGGGTCATCCATTCCTTTAAGCCGGGATTTGCCTTGCTGGCTGCTTCGGCCGGCGTGCCGGTGGTGCCTATCTGCCATAACGGCGAGTACCATTTTCTCTTTGGCAAGCGGTTCAAATTCATTATCGGTGAACCTGTGATGATGACACCGCCGCCGGAAGGCCTGTCGGAAGAAGTGCTGAATCAGGAAGCACTCCAGGTGGAAAACACCATCCGTGATATGCAGAAATACGTGATGTGACCTTACTGAAGGCTCAGCAGGGTTTCCATGACGCTGTCATCGTAGAGCAGACCGGCCAGAATGCGGAGACCTTCAAAGACCGTTCGTCCCGGATCCGATGAGTATGTCAGATCAACGGTCATGTCGCAGGTGATAGAGTTGTCGGTGGCATCCCAGTAAAATTTGCCGTAGGGATAGTCGTAATTCAGCTGGTTCACGGTTTGCAGAATTGTCAGCTGATCTTGGCTCTCATTGACGGTGACCAGATTCCACGCGTAAAGGCTGACATCCGTGCTGTCATTGGAAAACAGCACGGTGATGCTGAAAGTGTCGTAGTCCACATCGTCAAAGGTAACGCTGATCATTTCCACAGACGTGGATTCGTCAATCCCAAGATAATCGTACACCACATCCTCATAGCCCAGCACATCGGCAAAGGCTTGGGTGTTTTCGTACTGCGGGGTATCTGCCAGGACTGTGCCGATGGAGAAGCAGAGCACGGCGGCAACGAGTGCCATCAGAATAGAAACACGGCGTAAACGCATGGTGGAAGACTCCTTTCAACGGTCGGTTGACACCTGACCGATCTTTCCGTATAATGAAAGAAAAAAACAAAGGCAGGGACTCGGAATGGATAAATGGGATAAGCGATTCATGGAAATGGCCCATGTGATTGCCGGATGGACCAGCTGCTATATGCCGGGTCGCAGTATCGGCTGTGTGATTGTAAAGGATAAGCGCATCATGACCACCGGCTACAACGGTGCCCCTGCCGGACTCAAAACCTGCAAGGAGCGGGGCGTGTGCATGCGCCGTCAGCTGGGCATCCAGTCCGGTACGCGAGCGGAACTGTGCTATGCCATCCATGCGGAGCAGAACGCCATCATTCAGGCCGCTAAGCTGGGCGTGTCCATTGACGGCGGTACCCTGTACTGCACCCACCAGCCCTGCAGCGTGTGCGCGAAGATGATCATCAACGCCGGCATCAGCCGCGTGGTGTACCAGGAAGGCTACCCGGATGCATTCTCCTTGGAGATTTTTGCAGAAGCCGGTGTGCGGCTGGAGCAGTATCATCCCGAAGAAGAAACACCAAACTGAATGATGTTATGCAAGCTGTGAAGATCTGAAAAAGATGTTCACAGCTTTTTTCTTGCGGGGAAGATGCTCACTTCTCCTTTGGGTTCGGCTCTTGACCAATGCACCAGCCGCGGAGCTTGTTGGCCGTGCGCTCCACCGCATCGCGGCTGTTCTTCCAGGGCTCTGCGTCAAAGCGATAGTCGTATTTTTTAATGAACCAGGCGATGTCCTCATCGAGGCGTGCCAGGCTCTTTTCTTCCAGGGAAAGAATCAGCTCCGTAAAGTCTGCCACGTCCTTGGAGGGCAACTCGTCCGGCGCGGCTTGCAGCAGCATGGCCGCATCCGGCAGACAGACACCTTTGCAGGCGGCAAGCGCAGTACGGAACTCCGCATCCGTTTTGTACAGGTGGAAGAAGGTGTGGGTGTACCGCTTCATGTTCTCATCAATGCTTTCGCACACGACACAGGAGGCTGCCTGTTGGGACAAATGGGCGGCGGCGCTCTCCAGCTCTTTCCGCGCGGTGGCACCCTTGCCGGTCAGCTTGTCACCTAAGGTGGCAGAGGCGTAGGCTTTGGAAGACTTGCGCAGGGCGGCAAAGTCCTTCTCCAACTGTTTGCGGGTTTCACCCAAGTGCGTGTGCAGCATGAGGGCATGCCCCAAGCGATTGTTGGTGGCAAACAGCATGGCCTGGTGATGCCGGCAGAAACCTTTCTCGTTGACGCGAATCCGTGCGTCAGGCTCCATCACGGAAGCTCCGAGACAACGTTCCACCTCGTCTAGCTCCAGCTTGCGGCGCAAGGCACAAAGGAAACACTCGCCATCCAGTTTCATGGCATCCCATACGGGAATGGTATCCAGATGATAACGCACTTTATCCCCTCCCATTGATATTGCTAGGGTACACGAAATTGACGGATTTGGCAAGGGCACGGTTAGAATAACGGATGATAAATGAAAAACTCATACGCACGGTTTGAACCATGGGCGTATGAGCGAAATGGCCATGCTTTCGGTTGATTGCACAATGGGGTTTACAGCATTTGCCCAATATCACGTTCGATCGCTTCTAACGCTTTGCTTGCATCTCTTTCGGCCAATGCATCCACAATGTGCTTGTGCTCATTTTGCCAGGAGTCCATCAAAGAGTGTTCGATGGGCTGCTCAACACGGGACATGGTTCCCAGAATATCCTGCAGGATGGTGAAAAGAAATCTGTCATGGGTGAGCTCAGCCAATTTGAGGTGAAAACGGCGATTGCGTTCGGTAATGCTGATATCATCCATGGGCTGTTCGACGATCATTGTACGCAGACTGCGAATTTCATCTCCGGAACATTCTTCACAGATGGTTTCGATGCACAGTTTCTCCAGCTGAAGCCGAACCCTGGCTAACTGACGCATTTCCTTCGGCGACAGAATGGTTACCATGTATCCGCTGCGGGGATAGCTGGTCAGATGTCCCTCGCTGCACAGGCGGTGCAAAACTTCCCCTGCCGTCAGTTTGCTGATGCCGAAGCGTTCTGCAATCTGCCGCTCCGTAATCAGCTCATTGGGTTTGTAAGCGGCGCTGAAAATTTCGTCGCGCAGCTTGACATAGGTTGCGTCGGTCAGCTTCATAGGCAGGGGACTCCTTTCACATCAAACCGAGTGATAGGCTACTAGTATGTTCAGTGTTTTCCTGTCACTATAGTATCGAAAGTAAGGCGCATTGTCAATTCTTCAACAGCGAAAATACAACCCGTTCCTCTCATTTTTCATCATACCCATCCAGAAACGAATGCACCTCATTCCCCTTCTTGTAGGAGATCACGGTATCCAGATTCACGTTCTCCATGCTGCGGAAGATGTTGGCCTCCACGGTGGGGTTGACCTTCTTCAGCTGGGCGATGAGCTGCTTGATTTCCATCCGCTTGGAGACCGTGCGGCCGTTGGGGTCGCAGGTGGTGCAGGTATCGGTAAAGTGACAGGCGCACTGGATGAAGTGCAGATCATTGGCATCCCGCCAGGTCTTGATGTCGTTTTCACGGATGAAATACATGGGGCGGATGAGCTCCATGCCGGGGAAATTCGTGCTGTGAAGCTTAGGCATCATGGTCTGCACCTGAGCGCCGTACAGCATGCCCATGAGGATGGTCTCAATGACGTCGTCGTAGTGGTGCCCCAGGGCAATCTTGTTGCAGCCCAGCTCTTTGGCTTTGCTGTACAGATGACCGCGACGCATCCGGGCGCACAGGTAGCAGGGATTCTTTTCCTCCGCGTAGACGATGTCGAAAATATTCGTTTCAAAAATGGTAATCGGGATGCCAAGAATTTTCGCGTTGTGCTCGATGACCTGACGGTTTGCCGCGTTGTATCCGGGATCCATTACCATAAAGACCAGCTCAAAGGGAAACTTGCGGTGGCGCTGCAGTTCCTGAAACAGCTTGGCCATGAGCATGGAGTCCTTGCCACCGGAGATGCACACGGCAATTCGGTCACCTTCCTGCACCAGATCGTAGGTGCGGATGGCTTTGGCAAACTTGGAGAAGAGCCGCTTGTGGTAGGTGGTGCGCAGACCGATCTCGATCTGCTGGCACTTGTCGGCCTCCTGCTCACGCTGAATTTTCCGCATGAGCCAGCCCAGATAACCATCCTGCAGGCTGAAGGCGTTGATGCCTTTTTCCCGCAATGCTTCTGCCACGGGAACACTGTTGGTGCCGCGGTGGCAGTAAATCACCACCTGGGATTTGCCGCTGAGCAGCTCGGGATGTGCCTCCATTTCTTCAGCGGAAAACACCTTCGCCCCGGGAATAGTGCCATAGGCCACATCCTCGGCACTGCGCATATCGACCAGCAGGGTTTGCGCGGGATCAAAGGCTTCAAAAGCCTCTTGGGTTAGTTCTGTCGTTTCAGCCATGCTGTTCGATCGACCTTCCTTTGTCTGTGTTCCTTGACGGACTTTCTCCATTATAGCGAAGTCGTGCCGTCTTCGCAAGGGCTGGAAAAGGAATCGCTCATGAGTTCGCTTGACAATTTCTTCGGAATGCTTTAGCATAGGCGTAATGATGCAGGAGAAGGAGCGCGACACATGCGGATTCAAGACATTGCGGACAAAACGGTGGAAGTTATTACCCGCTATTATCAGAACGATGTGCAGCCCTTCCTGGACATTTGTCATGAAGATGTGCTGTGGATCGGCCCGGCAGAAGGGCAGATAATCCGCACCAAGCAAGCACTGGCAGACGCCTTTGCCGCGGAGAAGCATGACCTGCATTTTGTCGTCAACGATATGACGGTGATCCCTGTCTCCTTGGGCAGTACCCGCGTGTTTGAAGTGCTGGCCATGTTCACAGTGGATACGTTCTGGCCGGACGGCAGTGCCAACCGGGTGAATCAGCGCATCAGCATTTCCTGGACGATGCAGGATGAACTGCCGCAGATTCGCATGTGCCACATTTCCAACGCCATTGCCTATAACGTGCAGGATGTGATCTACCCGAAGAATTATAACAAGACCGTGGTTGCAAGCACACCGGGCACCTTGCCCTTGGCGGGGGACGTGAACGCAGAGCGGCTGTCCTTCCGCGGTCTGGGCAAGTCCGTGTTCTATCTGCCGTGGGGACATATTGTGTTTGCGGAAAGCGCCGGCAATCATGCCCTCATTCATACCATGGATCAAAGCTTTGAGACCATGGAATCTCTGGCGGTGATCGGCCAGAAGTACGCAAGATTTTTCCTGCGCTGTCACGAAAGCTATCTGGTGAATCCGGACTACGTGCAGTCCATCTGCCGTTTTCAGATTACGCTGGCAAACGGGAAGATCCTGCACGTGCCGGAGAAGAAGTATACCCTGGTGAAGTCTCAGCTTGCGCTGCGAACCCATCATCAGGAATGAAGTCACTGAATCCCATTAGAAAAGGACGACCCAAGCGGGCCGCCCTTTTTTGATAGACTCAGATTCATTTACTGCAGACCAAGTGTTTCATCAACGGGCATGGAAACAACAATACCCTGAGCGGGGGTCTTCATGCCGCAACGGGTGCTGATGGCACTCATCATCTCCTGACGCTTGTCCTTGGACGTGATGATCAGCACGATGTCCTGCTCTTCCTGCATGGCAACGCCCATGAATTGGCCGGTCTGGCCTTCCACGTGGCGGATGCCCTTGATGACCGTGCCGCCGCGGGCACCGGCATTGCGGGCAGCTTCTACAACATCACCGCTGAAGCCGCTCTTCACGGATACACAAAGCATGGAATATTCAACATTGCTGGCCATGGACGTGTCATCCTCCTTCGATTCATCCAAAAGACTGCGATCCTTCATGGAGAGTAGCATCCGCAAGATGCCGCCCTGCAGACCGCTGAGGGGCACCGTGAAGGCAATACCCTTGCCGCGCTTGTCCAGGTTCAGGGCGCGGCGCAGGCCATCCATCACGTAAGGGGTCATGGACTTGGGCATCATGGCAGTGGTAATAATGCGCACCGTGCCGGAAAGGCCGCAGATTTCAAGCCACTCCGAAGGGGCGGTACCCTGACCGCGGACTTGATGGCAGATATTCAGGTGCATGTTATTCAGCGCGGCGGTAACACGGCGGTCATCCTCGTCCCGCGCAATAACGAATAGCATACGGGGGCAAAGGGGATCTTTGACAGCTTCGCTCATGCTTATTCCTCCTCGGGCATAATCACGATATCATCGTCCTGCTCAGTGGGCTGAGGTGCATCGGCCTTGATAGCGCGGGACTTGCGTACGTAGATAAGACCCATAATCTGAATGGCAATCAGAGGGGTCAGAGCAACCAGAGAAACCACGCCGAATGCGTCGGTGACCACATTGCCGCCTACGGCCGTGCATACGCCCATGGCGAGGGGCAACAGGAAGGTAGACGTCATGGGACCGCTGGCAACGCCGCCGGAGTCAAATGCCACACCCACAAACATGGGCGGCACAAGTTTGGTGAGGGACAGCGCCAGGAAGTAACCGGGAACCACAATCCAGTAGATGCTCAGTCCCGTCAGGGCACGGAGCATGCTCAGCGCCACAGCGCAGGCAACGCCGATGGACAGGCTGGCGTTCATCATCTTGTGAGAGATAGCACCGCCGGTGATGTCCTCCACCTGGTGGTTCAGCACCTGCACCGCAGGCTCGGCCTTCACGATGTAGAAGCCGATGATGAGGCCGATGGGGATGAGCAGCCACTTCATGTCGCTGGATGCCAGACTGGAACCCAGCAGGTTGCCCACCGGGGCAAAGCCCACATTGACGCCGGTCAGGAACAGGATCAGACCCACAATAGTGTACAGGAAGCCCATGCACATTCTGATCAGCTGCACACGGCGGTACTTGCGGGTAATCAGCTGGAACAGAACAAACACCACCAGCACAGGCGCCATGCTGCTCAGCACTTCCTTGGCATAAACGGGAAGATACTGAATGAAGATGGGGAGCACATCAGCCGTGGTGGACACATCCGGAATGGTGACGGCCGTATAGGTGGCTTCTTCAGGGTGATAGAAGATGCCCAGCAGCATGACCATCAGGATGGGACCCACAGAGCACAGGGAGATCAGACCGAAACTGTCGCTGGCACCGTCCTTGTCACTGCGGGCAGCAGAAAGACCAACGCCCAGAGCCATGATGAAAGGCACGGTCATGGGGCCGGTGGTCACACCGCCTGCATCAAAGGCCACCGCCACGAAGGAATCCGGGGTGAAGATGGTCAGCAGGAACAGCGCCGCGTAGAAGAACGTCAGCATCTTGGACAGCTTCACATGGAACACAATGCGCAGTACGGCAACCACCAGGAATAAGCCGACACCCAGCGCCACCGTCCAGATCAGCACTTCGTTGGGGATAGAAGCCACCTGCTCGGCCAGCACCTGCAAGTCAGGCTCGGACAGGGTAATCACTGCGCCGACAGCAAAGCAGATCACCGACGTAATGACCAGGTTGCGGTTCTTCACCAGGTGACCGCCCAGGCCTTGACCGAGGGGGGTCATGGCCATTTCAGCTCCCAACTGGAAGAAACCCATGCCGACAATCAGCAGCAGGGCACCCACCAGGAACAGAGACAGGGTGCCGATTTCCATGGGCACCAGGGTCACGCTGAGAATCAGCATAATGACGGTAATCGGCAAAACGCTGGACAGGGATTCCCGCAGGTTTTGCTTCAGCTTTTCATTCAGCAATGATCATTTCTCCTCCTTCTTCTTGAAATGGGGAATCAAGTTTGTGAAAATCATGACCGGAACAGACGACCCAAAAGGCCGCTAACCCGGCGAGTTGTTTCATATTAAAATTGTAACGAATTTGTCTGCTCTCTGTCAATATGACGGACAAGAAAAAATGTCCCAAAAATCAAAAAGAAAAAGAGCCTTTCCTGGATAGGAAAATACTGTATTGCTTTGGCCACCTTTGGTGATTATGCTTGCTTTTATGTAAAATCTATGTTAAAATACACCGATATAAAGGAGGATGAG
>CAVBFK010000303.1:0-4439 GCA_963594395.1 Lachnospiraceae bacterium | reverse complement strand
CCGCTAACGAGGGCAACGCCATCGGCCTTGCGGCCGGTCACTACCTGGCCACCGGCAAGCCGGCGCTGGTCTACATGCAGAATAGCGGCCTCGGCAACACGGTGAACCCTCTGGCCTCCCTTATGGATGATGAAGTGTACGGCCTCCCGTGCCTCATGGTCATTGGCTGGCGCGGCGAACCGAACGTGAAGGATGAGCCCCAGCATGTGAAGCAGGGCAAGATGACCCTGGGTCAGCTGGAATTGCTGGGGATTCCTTATCAGATGATCGACCGCACCACCACAGAAGACGCTTTCACAGATGCTTTCCGGCAACTGTTGGAAACCTTGCAGAGCGGACACTGCGCCGCTCTGGTGGTTCGCAAAGGCGGTCTTACCTGCGAGAAGAAACCGACCTATGGCAATCCGTATACATTGACCCGGGAACGCGCGGCGGAAATCTTGCTGGAAGAGATGGGCGAGAAGGATATTGTTGTCTCCACCACAGGCAAGCTGAGCCGCGAAATCTTCGAGCTTCGGGAGAAGCATGGCGAAGGTCACGCACGGGACTTCCTGACCGTGGGCTCCATGGGGCACGCGTCTTCCATTGCCATGGGCATCGCCTTGGCAAAGCCTGAGCGGACGGTGTGGTGCCTGGACGGCGACGGCGCGGCCGTGATGCACCTGGGCGCCATGGCAGTGCTGGGTCAGCGGAAGGTGCCCAATATGAAGCATGTGGTCATCAATAACGGTGCCCACGAAACCGTCGGCGGTATGCCGGTGTGCAGTGAGCAGGCGGAACTCCGTGCCATGGCTGAGGCGGCCGGTTATCCGCTGACGCTGATGGCAGAAGATGAAGAAGGCCTCCGCCGGGCGGCACGCACCATGATGCAGACGAGTACCCTCTGCTTCCTGGAAATCCGCTGTGCCTTGGGTGCGCGGGCAGACCTTGGCCGCCCGACGACAACTCCGAAGGAAAACCGAGACGCGTTTATGCGCTTTGTCAAGGAGGAACAGTAATGATTGCACTGCTGCTGAATTCCGGCCGCGGCACCCGCATGGGGGATGAAACCAAGACCCACCCCAAATGCATGACGCAGCTGGATGCACAGGATACGATTATTTCCCATCAGGTTCGCCTGCTCACTGCATGCGGCGTGACCGAAGCGGTGGTCACCACGGGTCCCTTTGCAGAGCTTCTGCAGGAGCATCTGGAAAGCCTGCACAGCGGCATGCATTTCACCTACGTCAGCAATCCGTGCTATGCGGAAACCAACTATATTTATAGCATGTATCTGGCGCGGGAAGAACTGAAAGGGCAGGACGTTATCAGTCTCCACGGCGATCTCGTGATGACGGAAAGCGTGATGCGAACCCTGACGGCGTCCAACGTGAGCACGGTGGTAACGGATTCCACCCTGCCCCTGCCGGAAAAGGACTTCAAGGCACGCCTGGCAGACGGCCGGGTGAAGGCCATCGGTATTGACCAGTTTGGGGATGACTGCGCCGCGTGCCAGCCTGCCTATAAGTGGCTGGAAAAAGACTTCAGCCGCTGGATGGCGGAAATCTCCAAGTTCGTCGCCAAGGATGAAATCAAGTGCTACGCGGAAAACGCGTTCAACGCCGCCTGGCGGGACATTCCCTTGTACCCCATGGACGTCAAGGGACAGCTGTGCGGCGAGATTGATAACATGGAAGACAAGGCGTACATCTGCGCACGCTTTGCCAAGGAAGTGAGGAACAACGCATGAAGAGCGTCTATATTTGCTTCAGCACGGACATACTGCATAACGGTCACCTGAACATCCTGAAGAAGGCGGAAAAGCTTGGCGAGGTCACGGTGGGCATCCTGACGGATGAAGCCATCGCCTCTTATAAGCATTATCCGCTCCTGCCGCTGGAAGAGCGGAAGGCCATGTTTGAATCCCTGAAGGGCGTTCATCGTGTGGTGGTGCAGGAGTCGCTGGACTACACGGACATTCTGCATCAGCTGAAGCCTGACATTGTGGTGCACGGCGATGACTGGCTGGTGGGCTACCAGGCCAATATCCGCCAGAAGGTCATTGAGACTCTCCACGAGTGGGACGGCGAGCTGATTGAGTATCCCTACACGGTGACCCCTACGGAGGAAACCTTGTCTGCCCTGGATCAACTGCTGAGCTTGCCGGAAACCCGCCGTTCCCGCCTGAAGAAACTGCTGAGCTATAAGCCCTGCCTGAGCGTTATGGAAGCGCACGACGGCTTGACGGGACTGATTGTGGAAAAGACCCGGGTGGAAACGCCCAACGGCACCCGCCAGTATGATGCCATTTGGGTCTCCAGCCTGTGCGACTCTACCGCTAAGGGCAAGCCGGATATTGAATTGGTGGACATGACCAGCCGGCTGAACACCATCGAGGAGATCATGGAGGTTACCACCAAGCCCATTGTGCTGGACGGCGACACCGGCGGACAGATTGAGCACTTTGTGTACAATGTGCAGACCATGGAACGTTTGGGTGTTTCAGCGGTGATCATAGAGGACAAGAAGGGTCTGAAGAAGAACAGCCTCTTCGGTACCGGTGCCGGTCAGGTACAGGACGATATTGAAGCCTTCTGCCAGAAGATCACGGCCGGTAAGAATGCTCAGAAGTCCAAGGACTTCATGATCATTGCGCGGTGCGAAAGCCTGATTCTCGGCATGGGGCAGGAGGATGCACTGAAGCGTTGCCACGCCTATGTGAAGGCCGGCGCTGATGGCATCATGATTCACTCTGTGCAGAAGACGCCGGATGAGATCTTCGCCTTCTGCGATGCCTTCCGCAAGGATGATCCCAAGACGCCCATTGTGGTGGTGCCGACTACCTATAACACCACCACGGAGAGCGAGCTGGCCGCCCATGGCATCAACATGGTGATTCACGCCAACCACCTGATCCGCAGCGCATTCCCTGCCATGCAGAAAACGGCACAGACCATTCTGGAGCATGGACGCAGCTATGAGGTCAATGACATGTGCATGTCCATTAAAGAAATTCTGGGTCTGCTGCCCAATCAGTAAATCAAGAAAAAGAATGCCCTGCCTGATGAAAAAAATCAGGCAGGGCATTTTATTTGAGTACGGATGCGGCAGTTACAGGGCTTCCGGATAGAAGCCGCAGTCATGGAGCTTCTTCAGTTCGCCGGCTACATAGGCCTTGTCTTCCTGATAGGTGACGCCGAACCACACCGCGTGGGTGTTCAGCACCTCTACGGTGAGACCCTCCGTGTGCATCAGCGTATCCACCAGCGTGGGCAGGGGATATTCCTTCTTCATGGGATCGCCCTCTGCAGAGGCGAGGAAAGCAGACAGGCTGTCCTTGGCGGCACCAAAGAACCAGGGGGTGAAGCCCCAGAAATTCATGGAAACCAGGGCATTGGGGTCAAGCAGACGTCCGGCAGGATCGGTGGCCAGGTCGCGGATGGTTCCGTCGGGGAAAGGCTTGATTTTGTAGGTCTCCGTTACCTTTACCAGATGGCCGTTGCCATTGACTTCGCAGACACCACGGGTCACGTCGCCGTTGTCGGAAACGGTGTTCTTCAAGTCGTAGGCGACCATGGAGGCGGCATTGGTCTTCCCTTGCAGGCGGTGCAGGGAATCGGCCATGGCCACAAAGGCATCCCGTCCATAATAGTCGTCTGCATTGATGACGGCAAAGGGCTCATGAATCAGGTCGGCGGCGCACAGCACGGCGTGCACCATGCCGTAGGGCTTGGTGCGTCCCTCCGGGGCAACAAAACCGCCGGGCAGAGAATCGTACTCCTGGTAGGCGTACTCGATTTCAATTTTCTGCGCCAGCTTGTTGCCGATCATGTCCTTGAAGGTGTCCTTCATGGACTCGCGGATCACAAAGACCACCTTGTCGAAGCCGGCGGCCACGGCATCATGAATGGAATACTCCAGCAGAATTTCACCATTGGGACCCATGCGGTCGATTTGCTTGTTGCCGCCGTAGCGGGAGCCAAGACCGGCAGCCATAATCAAAAGCGTCGTTTTCATAAAGTATTACCTCCGGCAGATCATAAGTTGAAGTTATTTGGTTGGATCGGCGGAATCATCGGTGTCGGAAAAACCTTCGGTGGAGTCAGATTTGAAGAACACGGTCAGGGTGCGGAAGAGAAGCTTGATGTCCAGCCACAGGGAAAAGGATTCGATGTACATCAAATCCATCATCAGCTTATCCTCGGGGGTGGTGTTGTACCGTCCTTCAATCTGCGCGTAGCCGGTGAGGCCTGCCTTCATCTTTTCCCGGTACACAAAGGCGGGCAACTGCTGCTTGTACTTCTCCACGTTCTCCAGCATCTCGGGGCGGGGGCCCACCAGGGTCATGTCACCCTTGAGAATGTTCCAGAACTGGGGCAGCTCATCCAGGCGGGTGCGGCGCAGAAAATGCCCAACCCGGGTAATGCGGGCATCGTCTGCCGATGCGGACACCTGATGCT
>CAVBFK010000302.1:0-6634 GCA_963594395.1 Lachnospiraceae bacterium | reverse complement strand
CCTACTCTCCCGGGCCGTGTCCAGCCAAGTACCATCGGCACTGAGAAGCTTAACTGCTGTGTTCGGTATGGGAACAGGTGTGACCTTCTCGTCATTGTCACCGAAAATAGTGAACTTTGATGACTCCTGAATCATAGCAGATTCTTTGCCTGATGTCAAGAATTTTTTGCAAAAAATGTGGGATGCGGTCTGCTTAGAAGGCCTTCTTTTCTGCTTCCCCCACCACATTTTCCATCGCCTCCCGAAACCGCGCATCATCTTCCGCTGTCCTTTTCGCGGGGCCCTTCAGGTGCGCCTTGTGGGAGGCCATGCGGGCCTTCTTCGTCAGGTGGCGCTGCATGAGCAGGCCGTCGATGTTGTCGTCGGTGTAGATTTTCCCGCTCTGGTGGATGGCGTAGGCCTTCTTGCCCAGGGCCAGCGCGGCCACGCCGTAGTCCTGGGTGATGACGATATCTCCCGCGCGGCAGAGATTGATGAGCGCAAAGTCTACCGCATCCGCGCCGGCGCCGATGATGCGCACCTGGCTGTAGTCGGATTGCAGAACGTGGTTGGTGTCGCACAGCAGGATGCAGGGGATACCGTGCGCTTTGGCGATCTCTTCGGCAATGCGGATCACCGGGCAGGCATCCGCGTCAATGAGAATGGTCATGGTTTCACCGCCTTTTCCGATAGGCGCATTATACCACAAAGAACGCAAAAAGCGGTGATCTTCGAAAGAATCATCGCTTTCCGGCAGGAAGGGCGTGCCTTTTAACCAATCCGGGCAAGAAAGCCGCCCTTTCTGTCTTGACAGGTGGATACCCCTATGGGTATAATGGGACTGAATGAAATATACCCATAGGGGTATTAAGGAGGCTTGTTGATGAAGAAGTTCACCGACAAGATTGAGCATTTCATGTCCCTGGGCGGCACGAAAAAGGATATTGTGCTGCTGGTGATTGCCGCCGTTTCACTGATCATCAGCATGACGAAGCCCTTCGATCTTCCCTTCGATGCGGCGTGGGTGGCCATCATTCTCTGCGGCATTCCGATTCTGGCAGACGCCTTTGTTGGCCTGGTGACCAGCTTTGACATCAAGGCCGACGTGCTGGTGTCCCTGGCGCTGATTGCCTCGGTGTGCATTGGGGAAGACTTTGCCGCAGGCGAAGTGGCGTTCATCATGCAGCTGGGCGGTCTGCTGGAAGAGCTGACCGTGGCCCGCGCCCGCGCCGGCATTGAACGTCTGGTCAAGCTGACGCCCCAAACGGCTCGCGTTCTGAGGGGAGAACAGGAAGAAGTGATTCCCGCGGAAAAGGTTCAGCTGAACGATGTCCTGCGGGTGCTTCCCGGAGAGACCATCCCAGTAGACGGCATCATCACCAAGGGGCAGACCTCCGTGAATCAGGCCGTGATGACCGGCGAATCCCTCCCTGTGGACAAGACCGTGGGAGACGATGTGTCTTCCGGCACGGTGAACCAGTTCGGCGCCTTTGAGATGCGCGCCACCCGCGTGGGCGAAGACAGCTCCATTCAGCGGATGATCCGCCTGGTGCAGTCCGCCGATGCAGACAAGGCGAAGATTGTGGGTCTGGCAGACCGCTGGGCCACGTGGATTGTGGTCATTGCCCTGACGGCGGCGGCGCTGACGTGGATCATCACCGGGGAAATCATCCGCGCGGTGACGATTCTGGTAGTCTTCTGCCCCTGCGCGCTGGTGCTGGCCACGCCTACCGCCATCATGGCGGCTATCGGCAACGCCACCAAGCACGGCTTCCTTGTCCGGGAAGGCGACGCCCTGGAACGTCTGGCCAAGGTGAAATGCATCACCTTTGACAAAACGGGAACCTTGACCTACGGCACGCCCAAGGTGACCGATGTGCACAGCGTTCTGCCCGATGTATCGGATGAAGAGCTCTACCGGCTGTGCGCCGCGGCAGAACATCAGTCCGAGCATCCTTTGGGCAAGGCCATTGCCCGCTGCTGCCGTCAGGAGCTGGGCGATATGACCGACAGCGCGGCAGACTTTCACATGATCCCCGGACGCGGCGTAACGGCGCTAGTGAAGGATCGTCAAATCATGGCAGGCAACGCGGCCATGATGCAGGAAAGCGGCATTGATCTTCCTGAGGAAGTGACCAAGGAAGCGGCGCGTCACCGCAGCGAGGGATGCACCGTCATCTACGCCGCCCTGGACGGGAAGGCCGCCGGATGCATTGCCCTTTCGGACACCCTGCGGGCAGAAAGCGCGGCCATGATTGACCAGCTGAAGGCGCTGAACGTGCGACCCGTTCTGCTGACGGGCGACCATCAAGAGGCGGCAGACGCCATGGCGAAGCAACTGCATATCACCGAGGTGCACGCCTCCTGCCTGCCGGAAGACAAATTGACCCACATTCGTGCCTACCAGCAGAAGCAGGAAAGCGTCTGCATGATCGGTGACGGCGTTAACGATGCCCCTGCCCTGAAGGCGGCAGACGTGGGCATTGCCATGGGCGGCGCCGGCAGTGACATTGCGGTAGACGCCGCGGACATTGCCCTGGTGGATGACGAGGTGAAGGAGCTTCCGCACCTGATCGCCCTTTCTCAGCGGATGATGACCACCATCAAGGTCAACATGACCTTCTCGATGGGGCTGAATTTCCTGGCCATTGTGCTGGCCATTACCGGCACGCTGGATCCCGTGGTCGGCGCGCTAGTGCATAACGCCGGCTCGGTGCTGGTTATTACGAATTCTGCGCTGCTGCTGAAGTGGAGGAAGAAAACATGAGGGCTGTATTTTGAGTGATGCCCTTGGCCTTTGATCTGTTGGGCTTTCTGCTATGCTTCATTGCAGAGGGTTACTGGTGCGCGCAGTTGCGCTTCGCGACTGCACGTTTGGGGGGGGCTGACATGTTATGCTTTTCTATTATGCTCCGTTGCAGGGTATTGCTTGCTGCGCAGTTGCGCTTTGCGACTGCGCTGTTTTTGGGGCGTTGCCCCATGCCCTACCAGGGGCGCCGCCCCTGGACCCTGCAAGGGTCTTCGACCCTTGACCCATTAAAAATCCTCAAAAATTTCTCCTTCAACCCGTTTACAAACGTGGCTTCATCTGATAGAATGGAATGCGCAGGTTTTTGGGAACCGCAGCGCGGTCGCGCGATCACTCCGACGGCGGCTTCGCTCACGGCGATGAACCTGACGAACAATTCAAATGGAGGAAACAAACCATGACGAAGGCAGAAATCATTGCAGCCTATGCCCAGCATGAAGGCGACACCGGCTCCCCTGAGGTGCAGATCGCTCTGCTGACCGACCGCATCAACCACCTCAACGAGCACCTGAAGACCAACCGCAACGACCACCACTCTAACCGTGGCCTGCTGCTGATGGTTGGCCATCGCCGCGGTCTGCTGGAGTACCTGAAGAAGACCGATATCGAGCGCTATCGTGCCCTGATCGCCAAGCTGAACCTGCGCAAGTAAGCAAAGGCTCATCGGCTCATCGGCCTTCCCGGCATGAATATGCCGAAGGAAAAAAGCTGTTTAAGGCCGTCGTGAATCGGGCATATGCCTGCTTCGCGGCGGCTTTTTACAAGGCTTGATGCCGGTATCGTCACCATTGTATTTCTGCAATGCCTTCTGTTGCAAAGATCGTTGAAGGCAAGCATTTCGCCTGCGGCGACCAAAGGGCTTTTCGGTTACGAGTCGAAGACTCTGCCCTTTGAAAACCTTCGGGTTCGCTTCCCTTGAAAGATGCTTTGTCTGCAAGGCGCAGAAACGAGTCAATTGACGAAACCGGCATGTGGTATCGCCTGAGGGGTGTTATCCCTTGAAAATCCCCATGGGGTTTTCATATGATAGCATCCGTCGGGCGGAGCAGGTGAGGGTTCACCTGCTGTTGTGAGATGTGAAAGGAGAATAGCAACAATGGATCACAAGGTTTATACCATGGATCTGGCAGGCCGCCCGCTGACGCTGGAGTTCGGCAAGTACTGCGAGCAGGCTGCCGGCAGCGTGTGGGTTCACCTGGGTGACACCGTGGTGATGGTCAATGCCACCATGTCCCCTACTCCCCGTCCCGGCGTGGACTTCTTCCCTCTGGCAGTGGATGTGGAAGAAAAGCAGTACTCCGTGGGCAAGATCCCCGGAGGCTTCATCAAGCGTGAAGGCCGCCCCACTGAAAAGGCGACCCTGACCTGCCGCCTGATCGACCGCCCTCTGCGCCCCCTGTTCAACAAGGGCATGCGCAATGACGTGCAGGTGGTTGTGACCGTGCTGAGCGTGGAACAGGATGTTCCTCCGGAAATCCCCGCCATGATCGGTTCCTCCATCGCCATCGCTGTCAGCGACATTCCGTGGAATGGTCCTACCGGCGCTGTGGTGGTCGGCCGCGTGAACGGTCAGTATGTGATTAACCCCAACGAAGAGCAGCGCGCTCAGAGCGACATGCATGTGTATGTTGCCGGCACCAAGGAAGCCATCATGATGGTGGAAGCCGGTGCTAACGAAGTGTCCGAGGACGCTATGCTGGACGCCATCCTCTTCGCTCATGAAGAGATCAAGAAGCTGGTTGCCTTCCAGGAGCAGATCGTTGCCGAAATCGGCAAGGAAAAGGCTGTCGTGCCGCTGAATGTGACCGGCGACGACGTGAAGGCCGCTGTGCGCGAGTTCGCTTATGACAAGTGCGTGTGGGTGTTCGACACCTTCGACCGTCAGGAGCGTCAGCATCGCGAGGCTCAGGTGAAGGAAGAGACCCTGGCCGCTCTGGCTGAGACCTTCCCCGAGCGTGAAGAAGAAATCGCCGATGCGCTGTACTACCTGAACAAGGAAGTCATGCGCAAGAAGATCCTGGAGCAGGGCATCCGTCCCGACGGCCGTAAGGTCACCGAGATCCGCCCCATCTGGTGCGACGTCGGCGTTCTGCCCCGCGTGCATGGTTCCGCCGTGTTCACCCGCGGCCAGACCCAGGCTTTGACCGTGACCACCTTGGGCTCCACCAACGAGGGTCAGGTGCTGGATGGCCTGAGCAACGATGACTTCAAGCGCTACATCCACCACTACAACATGCCCCCCTATGCCACCGGTGAGGCCGGCCGTCTGAAGAGCCCCGGCCGCCGCGAAATCGGCCACGGCGCTCTGGCAGAGCGTGCTCTGCTGCCCGTGATCCCCACCGAGGAAGAGTTCCCCTACGCTATGCGTCTGGTGAGCGAGATCCTGTCCTCCAACGGTTCTTCCTCCATGGCTTCCGTCTGCGGTTCTACCCTGAGCCTGATGGACGCAGGTGTCCCGATTCATGCCCCTGTGGCCGGCGTGGCTATGGGCCTGATCAAGGACGCTGAGACCGGCAAGGTGGCTGTGCTGACCGATATCCAGGGCCTGGAAGACTTCCTGGGCGACATGGACTTCAAGGTCGCCGGTACCATGAACGGTATCACCGCAATCCAGATGGATATTAAGATTGCCGGCATTGACCGCGCCATCCTGCAGCAGGCTCTGGCACAGGCACTGCAGGGCCGTCTGCACATCCTGGGCATCATGCTGGAGACTCTGGGTCAGCCCCGCGATCACCTGAGCAAGTATGCCCCCAAGATCGTCCGCTTCACCATCAATCCTGAGAAGATCCGTGAGGTCATTGGACCCGGCGGCAAGATGATCAACAAGATCATTGCTGAGACCGGCGTGAAGATCGACATCGAGGACGATGGCCGCGTGTTCATCTCCACCCCCGATGAAGATGCCGCTAACAAGGCTCGCAAGATCATCGAAGGCATCGCCAAGGACATCGAAGTGGGCGATGTGTTCACCGGCAAGGTGGTTCGCATCATGAACTTCGGCGCCTTTGTGGAGCTTGCCCCCGGCAAGGACGGCATGATCCACATCTCCAAGCTGGCCAACCACCGCGTGGAGAAGGTGGAAGACGTGGTGAAGATCGGTGATGAGCTGGAAGTGAAGGTCAATGAGATCGACGCTCAGGGCCGCATCAACCTGATCCGCAACGACATGGTGTACGAGAACACCGCCCCCGCCCGTCGGCCTGAGGGTGGTGCGCGTCCCCGTCCTCCCCGTCGTGACGGCCGCGCCTGATTAAGCCATTACAAGGATTCACGTGGGAAGCCGTGCTGAATGGCTTCCCACTTTTTCATGCATTCCATCAACCGGCAAAGCCGCTTGATGGAGGTTTGCAAATTCAGCCAACCAGAGGTCGTCTGAATTTGTAAGGAATGTTTTCGGCAGAGCCGAAAACTCCCCGCCCGCGCGGCAAAGCCACGCGATACGATGAAACCAGAGGGCTTTCCGGTCGCCCTCTGGACTCCTTCGGATGTCCTCTCTCTTGAAGGGGTTCTCACTCCTTCATTTTCATAACAAGTCTACTTCATCCGAAGGAGGCCGCGAAGGGGTCAAGGGGGCGACCGCAAAGCCCCCTTGTCGCTCCAAAGAGCGAAATTTTTTTGCTGGATAGCAAACTTGTCATACGGAACAAGCGAGTTTTGTCCCAACTTCCAGAGGGCTTTCCGATCGCCCCTGGACCCTTCGGGCAGTCCCTCCTCTTTGAGTTGACTTGTATTGAAACTTGCGGGAAAAAGTTACTTGCAAGGGAATGCACTGCGAAGGGGTCAAGGGGGCGGAGTCTTCGACTCGTAACCGCAAAGCCCCCTTGTAAATCTTCAATATAATCA